>JBGPXQ010000072.1:0-9837 GCA_041492805.1 Terriglobia bacterium
AGCTTGGCCACCTTGAGTTCCGGGTCCCCGATCATCGGGTATTTAACCCTGTGGCCTTGCGTCTCTTCGATGTCCACGGCCCACTTGCTGTGATTACTCACCGGATCCACGCTCAGCCCGATGATTTTGCAATTGCGCTTCTCGAATTCCGGCTGCAGCCCGGCCATGTAACCCAGTTCCGTGGTGCACACCGGGGTAAAGTCCTTGGGGTGCGAGAACAAGATGGCCCAGCCGTTGCCGATCCATTCGTGGAAGTTGATCGTGCCCTGCGAAGTTTCGGCGGTGAAATTGGGAGCTTCGTCGTTTATGCGCAACATAGTTTATCTCCTGGCGTCATGCTCTCCAGGGCCGCGCGCCCTGGAACGATTGTTCCGGTCTTCCAAGCCGCGAACAGTGTACCAACCGGAATTTCCGATTTGGGCCTCTCGCTTTCAAATCGTACGTTTCTCTGGCCCCTACAGTCAACGCATTTGCCGCCAGAGCAGGCCTGCCCGAGCGCTTTTCATCCCGAGTCCGCCTTGGCGGACGATGGATCTCTCTTCTGACAAGCGCGCCCCCCGCGCTGGTCATCCTGAGTCCGCCTCGGCGGACGAAGGATCTCTCTTATCTCCCCCGCCCTTTCTCCCCAACCCTCTTCGCCTGTGGAATCACCGAAGGCCCCAATAGCCTGAGCCACCCGCCTCATAACTTCAGGGTTTATGGCTTGGCCGGCACAAGCCCAAACGAAGGATGGCTGCCGGAGTCCTTCAGAATCCTCTGAATCTTCATGCTCTCCAGATCCAGAACCCATATGTGGTGAAAAATTTGCGGAATGTAAACGTTAGTTAAGCCTGATTCGTCCTTTGGATAAACGGCGAAGGCGATTTTCTTCCCATCAGGCGACCATGTCGGGAACTTAAAGTTGAATTTCTTATGATGCAACAACTGACGTACATCGGTACCATCTGCATTCATGGAATAAAGAGCAGAATTCTTGCCCACTGTTGAAACAAATACAATCTTTCTCCCATCCGGAGACCACTGGGGAGAGGACGCATTGCCCATCAAGTGAGTCACTTGACGTACAGCCTTGCCGTCAGCACTTATGGCGTATATTTCCACATGCTTTAGATCCACCTCTGGAGCCGATACCGCAATCTCCTTGCCATCAGGGGACCATGCCGCACACATTCCGCTATTGTCCCAAAGCTGTCGCAGATTCATTCCGTCCGGATCTATCAGATAGACATACAGAAACTTGTCTTTCTGGCCTACGAACGCGATGGTTTTGCCATCGGGCGACCAGGTAGGCGAAAACGCAGCGATGCCTTTCTTTTCGTGGGTGAGCCGTCGCACATTCGAACCATCCACGTTCATAACAAACAGCTCGGGCAATTCGGTTAATCGGCTGGAAATAAACGCAATCTTTGTCCCATCGGGCGAGATTGCCGGCTCGTTTCCCATGACTTTCAGCGACTTGACATGAGATCCATCCACATCCATCAAAAAGAGGTCCGCATAAAACTCTTCCTTGAACGGTGAGCGCGTACGCGAGAACACAATCTTGGGAACGCGCTCAGTTCGGGACGCGCTTTGGCTTTCTTGCCCCAGCGGCACGGTCAAGGGAGCTCGCTCAAATAACACCAGGGAAAAGAGACAGAGAAGCCCGGGAGTTGATCCGTATCGATGCAATGCGTCCCCTTAAGGTTCGTGCGGCTGCTGAATGTTACTCTGGTGAGGTGCGCGGAAGCCAGTGACCGGACCGAGTTTTTATACCACGGCGGGTGAGAGAGGCGGGTGGGTCAGCCTTGCGCTCGGGGCGCGTGCTGTAGCCTTGGCGACCGCGATTAAGCGTCGGCCCCCGCCCAACTGAAAACTGACCACTGTCCACTGCTAGTTCACTCTCTACGTAATCGTCTTCGCCTGGACAAACAGCGAAGGCCCTCGCTCTTATCGAGGGACGTGGACAACTTGCACCATGCGAGAATATCCGGATTCAAGTTCGAAGCCCACGATTCGCGCTAGAATAGGCGGACAGCCGAACTGCAGCGTGGTTGATGTCCCTTGATGTGGTTTGTACGGCTTGGCAATCTTGGAGGCCAAAATGCCTGCTCCTCAGTCTGCGCTTTCTACCGTTAGCCGAAACGCGTTCAAGGTCAGCACAACAATGCCGTTGCTGGCCGTGGCCTTTTTCTCCTGGTTGCTCTGTGTGCCTGCCGCGGCGCCGGCTGCTGAATCTGCGGTAGATTTCCCGCTCGCCCTCAACACCAGGTGGATCTATCACTTTCATCAGGATCTGGGGCAGGGAGTTCACTTCGGAGAACTGATGGCCAAGTTCGCGAAGGGAAACTCGCTGGATGTTCCTGTGATTACCGAGGTGGTGGGCTCGGACTTAATCAACGGGGACAAATACATCCGTCGGGAGTCTCGCCTGAAGGGTACCCTTTGGATGACGGAGTGGTTTCGTCAGACGGCAAACGGGCTGATGCTGGGCAAGACGCTCGACGCCGAACAAGGCCTCGAAGTACTCATGGTACCACCGCAGAAGCTGCTGAGCCCAACCTTGAAGGCGGGCGAATCGTGGGATTGGAAAGCCCCGGAAGTTTCTCTTGTAATGCAAATCAAAGTCGTCGGCCCGGCTGATCTTACGGTTCCGGCGGGAACGTTCCACGCCACTGAGCTTTCTTATGACGTTAACATCGAGACCGAAGGCGGTATGGTCACCATACGCCAGAGGCGCTGGTTCGCCTCCGGAGTGGGCTACGTCAAACAGGAAACGGATACTCGCTTGGGAGATCGACCGCTGACGCACACGCTGTTTACCCTTGAAAAATACGAGCCTGCCCGAGCTGCGCAACCTGTGGGACGCTGAGGCGGGTCGCGCCGCCTTGCGCTCGGGGCGCGTGCTGTAGCCTTGGCGACCGCGATTAGTCGCGCCCCCCGCGCTTGTCATCCTGAGTGCAACGAAGGATCTCTCTTATCTCGCCCGCCTTTCTCCCCAATCGTCTTCGCCTTCAGGAACAACCCCAAAAGCCCGAGCCACCCGCCCACCCGCCAGCTTAGCGTGAGGCACCCGGCGTTGTTCCGACTAAGGCTGATAGATCCAAGCGTTGGCCACTCCGCCTTTGCCCGGATCGTTCCCGTATCCCCCGGCAATCAGGACCTTTCCATCTGGCAGGAGCGTGGCTGTGGAGAAACAGAACCCGTCCAGCTCATCTCCGACGGTTGCGCGGAATTTGCCGGACGCGGGATCGTAAACTTCGGGGCGTTCCGCTCCACCCGCTACGAGGATCTGGCCGTTATTCAGGCGTACAACAGCCGCGGGAAGTTTGTAACGTTTAGAGTTCATCTCCGCTGCGAGCGTGAATGTGCCGGATGCGGGATCGTAGAGTTCGGCACTCGAGTATTCGCCACGCCAGGCGAGGCGATCTGACCCGCCCACGATGAGCGCGCGCCCGTCGTCCAGCGACACGGCGCCGAGTTTATAGCGGGGAATCTTCATGTTTCCAGTGGATGTGAACTTTCCTGTTTGTGGATTGTAAAGCTCCGCGCTGGCTTCGATGGTTTCGTTCGGGAAGCGTCCTGCGCTCGATCCACCGGCGACGAGTACTTCGCCATTCTTCAGTAGTACAGCGGCGTGTGCGTCGCGCGGCGTTCGCATACTGCCCGTCGCCGAAAATTTCCCGGTCGCCGGGTCGTACAGTTCCGCAGTCGCCAAGCGATCGTATTCGTGCTCCCCATTCCCTCCGAGAAGCAATACCTTGCCACTCCGCAAGAGAACGGCGGCCGCGCCACAGCGCGGCGCGGTCATTTTCCCCGCCGGAGTGAATTGGCCGGTTGCCGGATCGTAGAGTTCTGCAGATGCCAGGTCCTTCCCGGGACTCTCGCTGCCTCCGGCAATCAGAACTTTGCCATTGGGGAGTAGTGTGGCGGTGTGGCAGGAGCGGCGCGTTCCCATGTCGCGTGCGGGCGTGAACCGGCCGGACGCCGGGTCGTAGAGATCGACGGTGGAGTGATACACCCCGTTCGCGGCCATCCCGCCGGCGATCATGACTTTTCCGTTCGGCAATAGCGTTGCTGTCTGGTCAAAGCGCGGCACGCTCAGGCTGCCCGTGGCAATCACCCTGCCAACGTTTTTCGAAGGCCATGCTTTCTCTGCTCGCACGAGCAAGCAGGTGGAAAAGAGCAACGTCGCGGCGAGAACCGATATCTTCTTGCCCGATTGATACGACATAACCACCTCCGGGAGAACGGGTGAGCCATCTCGTTGCAGGACTCCGAAAACCCTGGCTCGTTCCTCTGTGATAAAGACGCTGATAGCACCGCAAGTGTTAACCGGAATTTCCGTTTTAACTTAGTATCCAGGACCAACAAGAATTCGCGGGAATCAAAGCAACAGTGCGGCCTTCCCACTCTCGCCGCCCTTTGACCTTTTAACTTTTACTTTTTACCTGTCGGTCCCTGGTTCTGCTGCCCACTAAACACTATCCACTGCTCACTATCCCCTGTCTACTGTCCACTAACCACTCGCTCGTCCGACTTGCCCTGCCTGCCCTGATCCCGCACCTGCGGGACGAAGGGAGCGCAGTCGCTTTGGACCCCGAATCCTTCGGAGTGGCTCGGCATCTGCCCGGCGCAAACGGACCTCCTGCGTGTGGCGCGTTATACGGCCCAGTGGTGCAACAAGTGGCCTTATAATGAGGACTTATCCCCACTGCAATCGTGAAGGTGCCTTGTCCTGGACAGCCAATCCATGGCGGTTTAGGCGGGTCGGCCTAAACAAGATTGGGGCGCATTGCAGAGTCCACGGAAGAGAAGGAAACGCCTGATGAATGTTCCACGACAGCCTGATCAAGACTTTCTTCTTTTTCCATTTACTGGGCGGCGAGTGACGCTTCTGGACGGTGCTTATGCCTGCTACGCCTTTATCGGCCTGGCCATGGTGGCCATCATTGCCGTCTCGACACTTGTTGCAGGGGAGACTCAGGAAGGTTATGGAATGCTTCTCGGCAGTCTGCTTGGCTTGCCGCTGCTGATCGCTTTTGTGACCGCCATTGTGCCTCACTTGGCGTCCGGGCCACCCGCCGTCAGTCAGGCTAATGTACGGCGCTGGATCAACCAGCCCATTGATTACTTGTTCGCGTAAGAAGAGGACTGAATGAGACGATATTCTGCACTTGTAATAATCATCTTGAGTATCGCCCCTTTGTGGCTGGGGTGAGCAATACTATACAGACGAGACCATCGAAGCGTACTAGTGTTCAAGCGTTGAGAGCGTCATCGGATATCGTCTGCGATCGAATCTCAACCGTCGCGGAACATATCTGCAATTCAGCGGTGTACGATCGCGGGCCGGTGCGGTTCGTTGCAGGAAACGCTAGTCGGAGTTGGCCGCCTGTTTACATGATGAGTTGCTGAAACCGGCCAATCAACATTTGAGCTACCATCGGGCCAAGATTCACGAACGAAGGAGAGATGATCATGAAGAACACAACAGCTGCGAAAGATCCTGTGTGCGGCATGGACATAGAAACGGCTACGGCCGCTGGACGAACCGAATACAAAGGGCAGACGTATTACTTCTGCGGCCCCAAGTGCAAACAGAAGTTCGATCTTAATCCGGAGCAATACTTGGGCAAGTCTGCGGGAACCCCGAAGAGCGGCCATGGCTGCTGCAGTTAAATCGTATTAGCTGGCTGGCGCAAGCAGGTCTCCAGGTCACAATATGTCAGAGACGCAAATGCAAAGATCTGAGCAGCCCACAGTAGCGTTCGTGCTCTCACTGCTGGCCGGCTTATGGATGCTGGCTGCTGGAGGCATGATGGGGGGCTTCGGGTGGGAAGGCATGATGGGGGGGCACGGCATGGCTGGTTGGATGTGGGCCCGGGACATGTGGAGCTTTGGTGTATGGTCGCCCTGGTTTGGAATTTTTGCCACAATCATCGTGCTAGTCGGTGCTGTCATGCTTTACGCCAGACCCGAGCAACGTCGAAGCTGGGGCCTAGTGGTCTTAGTCGCTTCGGCTCTAAACTTCTTCATGGGGATGGGGGGCCTATTAGCAAGTACGCTGGGTGTGATCGGCGGGATTCTGGCCTTAAGCACGAGCGACTGAAAGGCGCCGGAATATGGGGGGGATATAGTGTGGGGCTGTTGGGAGCTAAAACGGAAATTCCGGATCAAAAGCACTGGACCGTTCACGTCGCGCCGACATTTGGACTCTCCGACGTAAGCGATCCGTTTGTGCTGCGAATGGGGGTCGGATATTCCATCGACCACCTTCTGCATCGGCGATCACCGACTCCGTGAGCGACGATGCAGGCTTGGCTCTGTCCCGGCGGAGTCGAAACGAGCCGTGGTTGTTGCAGTAGCGCTGGTCCGGTTTTATCAGCAATCGATTTGAGAACACCCAGGAGATGAAGCGATGACAATGACAAAACTGCTGTTCGTATCGATTCTCGCATTGTTGCTAATGGGCTTTCCCGGTGCACCACTGCAAGCCCAGAACGCCACTCAAAGTTCCGGCATGGACATGAAGAACATGAAATCGCAGATGGAGCAGATGCGTGCACAGATGGAGCAGATGCAGACCCTGATGAAGGACAATATGGCTAAAATGGCTGCCGCCGATGCCGCCATGAAGAGCCACATGGAAACGGAACAAGCCAGCATGAAGGGCCAGATGGAACTGCAGCAGGCGATCCTTAACCAGTTACAGACTATGACCGATCACATGCAGACGATGACCGACCGCATGGCCATGATGCCGGATCCAATGGACATGCAAAAGAAAAGCGGGGCGACGATGAAGAAAGATAAAGGGATGGCAAAGGATCAGAAGAAATAAGTCTGACCGTGTCCCGCATTCTCAAACAGCAATTCCGGAGGAGGTCGCATGGTGAAGCACTCCGCCGGTTCCTTGCGCCTTCACCAAATGGTTTTCTCTGAGGGAGACCAGCTGCCGGGTGCCCCGTTCTCGCCGCGGCAATGGCGGGACGCCCCGACCCGTGCTTTGATTCCCGCGAATTCTTGTTGGTGCTGGATCCTACTTATTGCCCTTTTAACTTTTACTTTTTAACTGCCGGTCTCGGGTTCTACTTACCACTGTCCACTAATCACTAACCACTGTTTGTTGTTCACTGTCCACTGTTCACGGTCCACTGCCAACTACCTTTCTCCGCAATCGTCTTCGCCTGCCGGAACAGCCCCTAAAGCCCAGGCCACCCGCCATGGTGTTCATCTCTCGCCGTTGCTATATATCCGGTGCCTGCCGCAGCTCGTGGACGAGGCGAGCAAGATCAGTCTCGAACTCATCGTCACTGGCCATGTCGAGCCAGAGACGGGCGCGCATGCCCAAGCGCGGCGTGCAGTCTTCGCGGGGGACAACCAGCAAGCGACGCTGGCTCTGGTCAGCCAGTCTTGAACAAGAGGAGAGGAGAGCGTATGATTTGGCTACGTCACTCCAATCTGAGAATGCATCCTGCATTCCGAGAAGAGGCCAAGGAGGTCCCCGCCATGCCCACGTCGAAAGAATTCACCATCTTGATGAATGATCGGCCTGGAACGCTCGGCAAGATCTGCCGGGCACTCGCCGATCGCAGCGTCAACATCCTCGCCTTCCAGTCCTTCCCCATCGGGGGACAGAGCGTTACTCGCTTTGTGGTAGACAATCCGACGGCTGCCAAGACGGTGCTCGATGCCGAGCGCCTGACCTACACAGAGGCGGAAGTCGCTCAAGTCAAACTCCCGCACCGACCCGGTGAGCTCGCGCGCGCCGCTTCGCGACTCGGCGAGGCGAACATCAATATCAACTACACGTACTGTGGAGTCGAGCCTGGAACGAATGCGCCTCTGGTGATTTTTGGCGTCGCGGAAGTCACCGAGGCCGTCCAGATTCTCGAACGGGCCGCGGTCGCCGCTGCAGGAACTTAGTTGACAGCAGCGATGCTCTAGACCTGTCGCCAGGGAGCGGCTAACCCCGCTCCCTTTTTCTTGCTCGGATTAACCTCAACCAGGCCCAGCCGTCATTCCGAGCGCAGCGAGGAATCTCTCTTTGCTGCCGGGTGCTCCGTTCTCGCCGTTCTTTGTCTTGGACCTGTCGCAGACCCTGAAGCTGACAAGACCAGCGGTCTGAAGGGAGCCCGCCACTAAGACGAAGGGCGGCGAGGGCGGGAGGGCCCGACCCTTGCTTTGATTCCCGGGAATTCTTGTAGCCCTTAGGTTCTGCTAACCACTGTCCACTAACCACTCGCGCGTCCGGCTTGCCTTGCCTGGCCTGATCCCGCACCAGCGGGACGAAGGGAGCGCAGCGCGCCCTTTGAGCGTAACCGAACCATTTTGCGCCCCGGATGCTCCTTCGGCGTCGAGGGGCCACTGCCCTTGGCACTCTTTGCCCTGCAGCCTCCGGCCCATTCAACTGCGTACCACCAATCACGAAACGGGAACAAAAATACAGTTCCAAAATATAGCTTGACAAATGAGATCTGTTTTCGTAATCTCTTGGTCGGCGGCTTTAATCTTTGCCGAAATCTTGAAACAGGAGGATCGCTAACATGTCACCGAAGGATTCAAGAAAGCTTCCCTCAATACGCTTGAAGCAAGCCGAAACCACGCTCTATCTAACCGTTCTGAAGGCCGGGGAGATTGTAGCGGGAATGACCCGCGTGGACGCTTGGTCCGCATCCAACAAGTCTGGATACCAGCGGATGCCGGTCGAGGCTCGGTTTAGAAAGATAGCCCGCTACGTAATGGGCAAAGAAGGCGGACGTGCTGTGCTGCCTCAAGCAGTCGTCTTGAACTTCAGGAACGGGGATTCAAAGCTCAGGTTCAGGGCATCCGAGGACGGAGAAGCTGGCACGCTGGAGATTGCTTCGGACCAGACGCTCTGGGAAGTGGACGGACAACACCGCTTGGGGGGCCTCCGCCGGGCACTGGAAGAGGACCCCAATCTCGCTGCATACCCAATCCCGGTAGTAATCGTGGACGGAATGTCTCGCCTCGAGGAGGCAGTTCTCTTTTTCGTCATCAACACCACACAGAAGAGAGTTCCGACGGACCTCGCCCAGCGCCTCATTGAACAGCAGATGGGGGACAAAGACCTGAGGTTCCAGATTGTGATAGGAGGGAAAGACTGGATTCCAAAAGGGGTGAGGGTTGTAGACGCCATGCTCTCAACAGCCGGCCATCCCTGGCACGGCAAGATTGGAATTCCCGGTCCGAAAGTTTCGGGCGCCGTCACCAAGCAAGTCTCATTCGTCACCTCTCTGAAGCCCATCCTCACTACGCCACCTTACATTGGTGTCGCGCCAGAGGACATGGCTCAAATCCTCATCAGGTATTGGCAAGCACTCGAAGAAATCTACCCCGAGGCCTTCAGCGACCCTGAAGAGCACGTCATTCAAAAAACTGCTGGGATTTTCCCCTTGCATGCCATCGCAACTGAAATCTTTGACAGGGTTCGGACCAGGCACGGCAAGATTACCAAGGACGGTTTGGTCGAAGTTCTGAAAGACCTTGACCGAAACCTGGCTAAGGACTACGAAGGCGGAAGCGAATTTTGGCACAGCGAGGAGGGTGAGGCAGCAAAATATGGAGGCCAGAAAGGCTTTCGCATGTTGGCAGAGATTCTCCGGGAACGCCTGCCCGATGCGAAGAAGCCACAATTCGTTTAACCTTTCAAGCCGGGGGGGAATCCGAAAGCTTTCCCCCCAATCCATCACCCTGTGATTCGGAACAAGTGGAGCGTCCATGGACAAAACAGTGGCAATCTTTGCTAAGAATTCCAGGGAGCATATATGGACCCATCCCGGACGCAAGAGCTGCGGAAAGTCGCGCTTTTGATTGAGACGCATGCATATATCC
>JBGPXQ010000033.1:0-12635 GCA_041492805.1 Terriglobia bacterium
CGCAAGCACAAGCCGCACGCGCTGCGAGCGCAAATGCCATTCGGCCACAAGACGGTCCGTCGGGAGTCCCCCGTGCAGCGGGCTCGTCGTGATTCCGTAGGCATTCGGCACGTACCGCCGGGCGACAGCGCCGAGGCGCATAAAGTTGAAGTGGGCATTCTTTGCGATGAGTGGATCGAAGGTCCACTCAACCAGTGAAATCCCGCACGCGAGGGCATCCGCGCGCTGAAAAAGCTTTAGTTGGCGCCCAATGCCGCGGTCGCGATACGCGTCGCGCACCGCCGTCATGTGCGAGTGGAGAAACGGCTCGCGGTCGCGGCACCCAGCGATGGCCATGGTGAACCCGACCAGATCATTGCCGTGAAACGCGCCGAGAACTTGCCCTCCCGTTTCCGCGGCGACCACAAACAACGGGATAGGGACAACGTCGATGTCAGCAGACTTCCAGACGGCGCGCTCCAGGCGGACACACGCCTCAAATTCCTCGATACCATGGCAGTGCCTGACCAGGATACCGTTGCGGGTCCCGGTGCGAAGAGGCGCGGAGGGGCGGGATTTTCGCCGGCTCCGGGGCTTCATGATTTCTTTCCTTTCTTCCTTGCTGCTCTAGCGCGGGCCTTGGCAGCTTCCCAGAGAACTTCAAGCTCTTCCTTAGAGAGTTGGGCGAGGCGCTGCCCGGAACGGGCTGCGTCCTTCTCCATATCCTGAAAGCGCGATTTGAATTTTCGATTTGAATGTTTAAGCGCTACTTCAGGATCGAACCCTAGAAAACGGGCCAGATTGACAGCGACGAACAGCAGATCGCCCACTTCTTCCTCACGGCGTGCTCGATCCGCCTCAGTGAGGGCCACGCGCAACTCGGAAGTCTCTTCGCGCAGCTTGATGAAAATCCCTTCCACGGTTTCCCAGTCAAAGCCTACCTGGGCGGCTCGGCGGGTCAACTGATGGGCTTCGAGAAGTGCGGGGAGGCTTCGAGGAATGCCTTCGAGGACAGAGGGGAGGAGTTGCCTTGCTGGCGCACCATCCTGCTTTTCCTTGGCTTTCAACTGGGCCCAGTTTTTCAAGACCTGTTCGGAAGTATCGGCTTTCACTGTGCCGAAGACATGAGGGTGCCGCCGGACCATCTTGTCGTGGATACCTGAAATGACATCGGAGATGTCAAACCGTCCCGCTTCCCTGCCTATATCGGCGTGGAAGAGGATCTGCAGGAGCAAATCGCCGAGTTCTTCGACCAATTCCTCCGCATTGCCCTGATCGAGGGCATCCAGAACTTCGTAAGCCTCCTCGATCAGGTAGGTCTTGAGCGTGTGGTGGGTTTGTTCGCGGTCCCAGGGACATCCGCCGGGGGCGCGAAGGCGTGCCTGCAGGGCGACTAAATCTTCGAACAGCCTGCCGGACCGCCGTCTTGGCGCCCGGATGTTCTGGAGCGGCGTAGGAGCTTGTCGGCGCGCAGACCTTAGTCTCTTTGCTGTGGCGCCCACGGGAGGCTTTGCCTTCTTCTTCTTACTAAAATGGCGTGGAGGCACGGTGTCTGGTCGACTCCTGGATGAAAGAAAAACTCTACGGCACGTCCTGGCAATTCACAAGGCAGAAAAACATTAGACACGGAGTTCACGGAGAGCACAGAGCGCGGAGGGCCGGAATGCAGGAGATGCCCTTTCAGACCGCCATTTCATACTCACGCACATGCCCGCCTGAAGGCGGGCGCTACAGGACCCACCCCCGAAATCGTTCCAACTATTTCCAATTGCAGGACGATACCGAGTGGAGTCGGGACTTGTTAGCGCGTGCGCGGCGGTGCTAAACTGCTTATTCAACGTACTCGTTCGAGAAATACCTGAGGGAGAATCCGTTGTCCGAGCCTAAACACGATGAGACTTTCAAGGTTGTAGACCGCCGGCTTTTTACGCCCGAGGGCGAGTTCCGCAAAGACGTCGCTGAGCAGCAAGACCGCGAGCACGAAACGGCATCGACGGTCAGCGCAACGCAGACGGACCGCAACGCGCCACCCGCTAAGAGTGCGACGGCGCCAGCGACCAGCGCCGCGAAGTCCGCGGCGCCCGGCGGCGCGCCTGCCGCGCAACCCGCACTAGAGACGCCTAAGCGGTTACCTGCATTTGAGAATCTCGTCCGCTCGCTCGGGCAGAATGCGGCCATGCTTCTCGGTGGGTATGCCGACCCACGCACGGGACAGCCCATGCTCGACCTCGAGGGAGCCCGGGAAATGATCGATATGCTGGACGCCCTGCGTGAAAAAACGCTGGGGAATCTGGCACCCGAAGAGGACACGCTGCTTCTCGACATCCTCGGCAATCTGAAGCTCGCCTTCATGGAAATGACCAAGGCCGCGACAGCAGCCGCTATGCAGGAAAAGGCCAAATCCCGCACGTAATCTGGCGGGCTCCAAGTGGAGCCCGCACCCGAATTGAGGGTCCGCCCTGCCCGCGTCGCCAGCGAATTCGGTCCTCGAACTCACGGTGCTGGGCTCCGGTACGTCCATGGGAGTGCCCACGCTGACCTGCCATTGCCGCGTCTGCTGTTCCAAGGACCCGCGCGACAACCGGATGCGCCCCTCTGTCCTGCTGGTCCACCAAGGGCAAACCGCCGTGATCGACACGACACCCGACTTCCGGCTGCAGGCGCTTCGCGTGGGCCTCGAGCGGCTCGACGCGATCCTGTTCACGCATGCCCACGCCGATCACATCCTGGGCTTCGACGACATTCGTCCTTTTAACCTGCGCCAGCAATCCGCGCTGCCGGTTTATGCGTCGCTCGAAACGATCGCGACTTTGAAGCACATCTTCGCCTACGTATTTGACCGCGCGCCCGCCGCCAGCACGATTCCGCAGGTGACGCTGCATCCGGTCGACGGTCCCTTTGAAATCATCGGAACGCGCATCGTGCCAATTCCGGCGCGGCATGGCGACATGGACGTTCTTGGGTTCCGCTTTGGCTCCGCCGCTTACCTCACCGATTTCAGCGTCCTCCCAGAATCTTCGAAGCCATTGCTCGCCGGTCTGGACGACCTGGTAATGGACGCACTGCGAGATGTGCCGCATCCGATGCACCAGACGGTCGAGCAGGCCCTCGAGCTTGTCCGTGAACTTCAGCCGCGGCGGGCCTGGTTCACGCACATCGCGCACGAACTGCCGCACTCGGAGACCAACGCGCGGCTGATCGCCGCGGGATTTCCTAACGTCGCGCTGGCCTACGACGGGCTGCATTTTGAGGTTCGAGTCTGATGCCGCTTACGATTATCCATTCCCCGGAAGAATGGACTGCGCGCTTCGGCGCCGGGGGGCGCACCGTACTTTCAGTTGGAAACTTTGACGGGGTTCACATCGGCCACCAGAAGATTCTGCGCGCGGTTCTGGGAAGGGCCCGCGCCACGGCACACACCGCGGCGGCCGTGACGTTCGATCCCCACCCCATGAAGCTGCTGCGACCCGACCAAGCCCCGCAGATGATTCAGACACTTTCGCAGCGTCTCGCGGGCCTCGAACAGATGGGGCTCGACGCCGTGCTCATCCTGCGCTTCGATCGCGCGTTCTCCCTGCTGTCTCCGGAAGACTTCATCCAGCGAATTCTGATCGGGCGGTTGCATGTCGCGGCGATTCTTGTGGGTGCGAACTTCTGTTTTGGACATCGCGGGGCGGGAGACGTGCGCCTGCTCGCACATTTTGGAAAAGAGCATGGCTTTGACGTCGAAACCATTGCGCCGGTCGAGACAGGAGGCAAGGTGGTTTCGAGCACTGCTGTTCGGACCGCGATCGCTGAGGGGCGCGTTGGCGAGGCCATCCCATTGCTCGGCCGTCCATTTTCGCTTACCGGAGAGATTCAGCCCGGAGCCGGGCGAGGCCGGACGATCCTGTTCCCTACCCTCAATTTGGTTCCCGAGCAGGAATTGCTGCCGAAACTCGGGGTATACGCAACGGAGGCAGTATTCTGGCGGGATCCGATTCCTGGTGGGCTTAAAGTAAAGCCCGTGCCCGGTGGAGCCCGCACCCCGACCGGGGGAATCGTTTTTCGGTCGGTAACGAATGTGGGCACGCGGCCCACGTTCAATGGGCAGAGCATCACCGTAGAGAGCCACTTATTCGGATTCAACGAACAGATTGCAGGCGGGCCGATGGAGGTTCGTCTCCACACGCGCCTTCGCGATGAGCAGAAATTTTCCGGTCCCGATCCACTGCGCGCACAGATCGCACGAGATATTGCCGCGGCGCAGGAATACTTTTCCCGGCGTGATGTGCCGGAGCAACCCACACAAGGCTAGATTTCAGACTTGGAATTGGGGCCGGAAATACTTGAATCGCGCCGGCGTTTCGCTGGCGAAGGCTCTCTGTTTGAGAAGACCAACAAAGAGAGGGATTCCTTGCCGCTTCGCCCCTGGGAATGACAAACAAGGGAAGCTCTTTCAGCAACGCGATCAGAGACTGGACGGAATCTATTTGCGGCACTTTTCGCAGTAGCCGCCGACTTCGGTGCGCGTCATGGTGATTTCGATTCCGCAGTCTTCTTCGATTTGCTTCATCAGCTTTTCGTAGAGGCGGGATTCGAATTCGCGCACTTTTCCGCATTTCAAGCAGGCCACGTGAATGTGGTCGCGAGGACCGTGGCTTTCGTAGAAGTGCTGGTCGCCGCGCAGGTGGAGCAGGTCGAGCTCGTCGATGAGACCGTTGCGCTTGAGCAGATCGAGGGTTCTGTAGACCGTGACGCGATGCACGCGGGGATCGATTTTCTGCGCAAGCTCGAGGATGGCGCCGGCGTCCAAGTGGCGCTCGGCGTTGTCCATTACCTCGAGCAAGACTTTCCGCTGGCGCGTCAGACGCACGCCGCGCTTTTCAAGCGCCGCTCGCAGGCGGCCGGGACGTTCATGGGCGTTGATACGTTCGCCGGCAGAGACTCGATGTGCAGCAGTAGTGGGCATGTTTGCTGGCCGGGATGCCCGCAGAGCGTCGGAAACGTGGCGCCCCTTGGACTTGATCGTACCCGGCACGGACGCTAACGGTGCGGGATCAGGCGCAAAACATCATTGTACATAACAATCGCGAATACCAACAGGAGGAACACCATGCTGACGGTGACGAACCGCTCCTTCACGCGGACACTCAAGTCGCGCCGTATCGTTCCTTCAATGAACAGAAGCAGGATGTGCCCTCCGTCGAGCGGCGGAATTGGGAGCAGGTTCAAGATGGCGAGGTTTACTCCGATCATGGCCATCAGGGAAATCAACTTTACCACTCCCTGGCGCGCCGCTCGGCCTGATTCACGCGCGATTCCGAGGGGTCCCTCGAGTTGCTTCAGTGAAATGTTGCCGCGAAACAGCTCCACCACCACATAAGCGACCTGCCGGGCCATGAGGCTGTTCATCCCGACCGATTCGACGATTGCCCCGCCGACAGACAGGCGGCGTTCCAACAGCTCACCGCTTCGAAGAACACCGATCTGCCACCGCGACACTCCGCTCCCGACACTTACCTGTTGGGGATGGACCTGAATATTAAGAGTTCGATCGCCGCGCCGGACCATCAGATCCAGCGGCTGCGCCTGTGACTGCTCCACGAGTGACGGAAATTCGGCGCCGCTGGCCAACGTTTTCCCGTTGACCTGCAGGATCTCATCGCCCGTCTTCAGGCCACTCCGTTCGGCCGGCATACCCGGTGTGACCGCTGCGATGAAAAGACGATCTGCAGGATATCCAAAGATTTCTTCCATCGATGGGCCCGCAGGAACCGATATCGGAAGTTCCTGGCCGTCGCGGTTCACGACGAGGGAAAGAAAATGTCCCGGCAAGGTCGATATCAACTCCAATTGCGCCCGGTCCCATGTGGGATCTTTCGCACCGTTGATTTTGACGACGTGGTCCCCGGCGGCCAGGCCGGCCTTCTGTGCGGTCGAGCCTTGCAAAACGCCGGACAGGACCATCGGGCGGTCCAAATATGCAGGTTGTTTGCTGCCGCGCATGTAAAGGCCGGAGACCAGCGCGATCGACATGATGATATTCATCACGGGGCCCGCCACAGCGATTAGCGCGCGCTGCCACCGCGGCTTTGATAGGAATTCGTCCGGATCGCCCCTGCGCTCTTCCAGGGGATTGTCGCCAGCCATTTTGACGTAGCCGCCCAGAGGCAATGCGCTGATGCGGTAATCGGTATCACCTTTTTTGCGTCCCCAGACCCTGGGGCCGAAACCGATGGAAAAAATCTCAACGCGCACACCAAAAGCTTTGGCCACGATGAAGTGCCCCCATTCGTGCACCAAGACCATGATCCCGAGCACTACAGACACGGACAGAACCATCACGACAAAATCTGGCACGTTCTTCTCCTCTGACTGCGACGCGAGACTCGCGCCCCTCTCTCATCCCTATGTACTCGTGAATCCGTTATCAAACGGCCACCGATCGCGCAGGCATTCGTTCCACTTCTTCCCGGGCCATTCGCCGCGCCTCGGAGTCCGCCGCAAGCACGTCGCCAATCGCGTTCATCTTGATCTTCGGCGTCCGCGTCAGCACGCGCTCTATCACTTCTGCAATCCCCGCAAAGGACAGCCGGCGCTCAAGAAATGCTTCCACGGCCACCTCGTCTGCAGCGTTGAAGGCACACGGATAAGCGCCTTTCTTGCGCAACGCTTCGCGCGCCAGACGCAAGCAGGGGAACCTCCGTGTTGAAACCTTTTCGAAATCAAGACGCCGCAGCTTGGTCCACTCAAGGGCCACTCCATTAGATGCAGTCCGCTCAGGGTAGGTTAGCGCATATTGGATGGGCATGCGCATGTCCGTGGGGCCGAGTTGCGCCAAGATGGACCCATCCACAAACTCCACCATCGAATGAATCGTGGATTGGGGGTGAACCACGACCTCGATCTGATCCGGGTGCATTTCAAACAGCCAGTGCGCTTCGATGACCTCAAATCCTTTGTTCACGAGCGTTGCCGAGTCAATCGTGATCCGGCGGCCCATGCGCCAGTTCGGATGCGCCAGGGCTTGTTCCGGCGTCGCTGCGGCCATTTCTGCAAGGGGTGTCTTCCGGAACGGTCCGCCGGATGCCGTCAAGATCAAACGCTTCACTTCTTTTTGTCGTCCGGCGCGCAAGCATTGGTGGATCGCGTTGTGCTCGCTGTCCACTGGAAGCAACTCGACGTTCGCCTGGCGCGCTGCCTCCATCACGATTTCACCGGCTGCGACCAGCACTTCCTTGTTTGAAAGCGCGACCTGCTTCCCTGCTTTGACCGCAGCATACGTGGCTGCAAGGCCAACCACGCCCACCGCCGCTGAAACCACTGTCGTGGCATCCGGATGCGTCGCTACGGCTGTGAGTCCGGCGCTGCCGTGCTGGATTTCAGGAAGCTTTGCAATTCCTATTGCGCGCAGCTGGTCGGCGAGATTTGTCGCCAGCTCCGGCGTCGCTACGGACACAAGGTCCGGATGATGCCGCGAAATCTGCTGCAACAGCTCCTCGATGTTGCTCCCGGCTGCGAGTGCAACGATACCAAAACGCTCCGGCATCGCGTCCACGACCGCGAGCGTTTGCCGGCCGATGGAACCTGTCGAACCCAGGATGGCGATTTTTTTCACTGCGGCTGCCTCGCTAAACAGCACACGGATCTTTGCCTGTCATAAGAAGAGATCCCACGTGTAAAGAGTCTGTGTGGAAACCACGTTTCTCACACGCAGCGGCCAAAGCCGCCTGACCTTGAGATTTTAACGGCGCGGCTGAAGCCGCACCCCACAAAGCGCAATTCGTTCAAATCCTTCTCATGACGAACCACTCGAAATAGTACCAGACTGCCGGGGCGGCAAGAATCAGCGAGTCAATCCGGTCTAGAATTCCTCCATGCCCGGGGAGGATCGTTCCGGAATCCTTAGCGCCTGCACTACGCTTAAATGCCGATTCAAATATATCTCCCACCTGGCCCGCGACGCTACCGAGAGCGGCCATCGCGAGCATATGCGCCGGCTCGATCTTCATCCAATATCCGAATACGGCAGCCACGAGCAACGCGCCAAGCAGATTTGCTCCTGCTCCCTCCCAGGTCTTGCTCGGACTTAATTGCGGCGACATCTTCAACCGCCCAAAACCCTTACCCGCGAAGTATGCCGCCGTGTCCCCGACCCAGACCACGACGAGCGTGAAAAGGAGGAGTTGCGGTCCAAGAACGTCCACGCCGTGCAGGCGCACGACTGTGCTCAACGGAATCGCGACGACGACCAGGCCCGCCGCGCTGACCGAAACCGAAGAAAATACCTCAGCCAACGGGCGGCGGCTACCCAGAGCAATCACCGCTGCACCCATAATAAACAGGACGAGCACCATTTCCAGGGAGACTCGGGGAACCCTGATCCGATAGAGCAAGTCGCCCAGTCTCGCAATGCTCGCGGCCCGAGCGTCGTCCCATTGCTGCGCGAAAATTCCGAGTGCCGCGAGGCAGGTCCAAAAGCGGTAGGCACGAAACCCCATGCGCTCCCCCAATGCGAAGAATTCCAGGAGCGCGACGACCGTGACGACCGCTGCCGCCCCTGCCACCAACCATGATGGGCCCAGCCAAACTGCCGCTATGACCGCAGGAATGAGTACCGCCGCGGTCCATACGCGCAGTTGTGTTCCTGAACGCATGCAATTCCTCCCTCCTTGCTATTGTGTCTCGCGGACAGGCCGGTCCGCATCATGCGCGGAAATCAAGTTTCTACAGGCCCGCCAACTCTCTCACGAGTATGACACCATTTGTTCTGGAATAATGGCTCGGGTGCCGGGTTAAGAAACGATGCACAGCAGGAAGGTGCGCGACGCCGTCAGGCCTTGACGCGCTGCCGCGTTTCCGCCAGGCCGCCGTACCGCCGCTCGCGCTTCTGAAAATCGAGTAAGGCCTCGAAGAGCTGGGCGCGGGTGAAATCGGGCCACAACGTCTCGGTCACATAGATTTCTGCATAGGCAATCTGCCACAGTAGAAAATTACTTACGCGCATTTCGCCGCTCGTGCGGATCAGCAGGTCCGGATCGGGGAGCCCGGCAGTGTACAAGTGCTGCGAAATCATTTCTTCATCGACGCGCGCGTTTATCAGACCGTTGTTCCTGACACGATCGAGGATGCGATTGAACGCATCCACCAGCTCCGCACGCCCGCCATAATTGAGCGCCACCGCGAGCCTCATGCCCGAGTTCTGCGCCGTCTGTTCCATCGCCCGTTCGACATCGGCGCGCACCGCCGCAGGCAACTGGTCCGGGCGCCCGATGACCAGGAGGCGGATGTTATTTCGATGGATCACAGGGAGTTCTTTGCGAAGGTACTCGCGCAGCAGGCGCATCAGAAAATCAATCTCCGCCTTCGGGCGGCGCCAGTTCTCCATCGAGAAGGCATACAGCGTAAGGGCGGGGATATTCAGTCTCGCGCACGTCTCAATTACGGTTCGCGCCGATTGCACCCCCGCCCGATGCCCCGCGATTCGCGGCAGGTGACGCCGCTGCGCCCAGCGTCCGTTGCCATCCATAATCACAGCGATATGCTGGGGAAGCCGGTTCGCATCCAAATCCCCGAGCAGACGTTCCTCTTCGCGGCTGGAGGGTTTGAGCGAGTCAGGTACTTTCACGCGATTATTCCCGCGAAATCCACGTAGCGGATTGAGGCCGGTGTGCCCACATTTCAATCTTCAAAAGCTAACATACACCATCACACCACGCAACACGGTCACGCTGGCTTTCACTGCCGATGGCCGTGACCAGCCCGGCTTTCTCACCGGAAAGTGAATGGGGAAAGAAGGAAGCCTCGCCCAGGTCAGACCGGGGCGGGCTCCATCAACCCGATGAGCTACGAGCCTGGAAGGCCGGGAACGCTACCGGGATGGAAGATTCCTGCGTAGACGAGGACCAGAGTAAGAACAATCATGGCGACGACGGTGACCCAGGCGACTCCGTTGAACGTGCGGGTGTTGACCTGATCGCCCATCAGGTCGCGGCGATTCACCAATAAGAGGATGAAAATCAGGACCACGGGAAGCCAGACGCCGTTGCCAACCTGCGAAAGGACGAGAATTTTCTGGAGCGGCGCGCGGGGGATCAAGATTACGGCAGCTCCCACGGCAATCATCCCGGTATAGAGGCTGTAGAAAATCGGAGCATCGTTAAACTTGTGATCAATTCCCGCTTCGAATCCCATGCCCTCGCATATCACATGGGCCGTGGACAAGGGCAGGATGGACGCTGCGAACAGCGATGCGTTCAGCAGGCCGAATGCGAACAGCATCGCGGCCCCCTTTCCTGCCAGCGGCACCAGAGCCTGGGCGGCCTCGCTGGCGTCGTTAATATTGAAATGTCCGTTGGCATGCAATGTCGCAGCCGTGCACACGATAATGAAGAACACGATCGCCATGCAGCTTATGCTGCCGACCATCACATCCGCGCGCGCCTGCGCGTACTGGCGGCGCGCCACACGCTTCTCAACGAACCTCGCCTGCAAGTAAAAGAATTGCCAGGGCGCGATCGTCGTCCCAACCAGCGCGGTCAGCATGAGCAGGTATCCGCCGTTAAACTGCATCGTGGGGATGACCGTGCTCTTCGCTGCGAGCAACCAATCGGGTTTCGCCAGAATCGCGGACGCAACGTAGGACAAATAGAGTACGCAAGCGGCCAGGAAAATCTTCTCGACGGCACGCGAAGTTCCTCGCAGAACGAGAAACCAAACGGCCAGGGCGGCGATTGGCACAGAGATGTATTTCGATATTCCGAAAATCTGCATGGAAGCGGCTACGCCGGCAAACTCCGCCGCGACGTTGCCCATGTCCACAATGAGACCGGCCAGGATCACGAAAAACGTGGGGCGAAACCCGAATTCCTCACGAATGAGGTCGGAAAGACCCTTACCCGTCACCACGCCCATCCGTGCGCACATTTCTTCCGTGACGTAGAGGGCGATCGTCATGGGAATCAAAGACCACAGCAGCGCGTAGCCGTACATCGCGCCGGCCTGCGAGTAGACGGAAATCCCGCCCGCGTCGTTGTCCACGTTCGAGGTGATCACACCCGGGCCAACCACCGCCAGGAACAGCAGCGCGCGGCGGCGCCAGAAACGTGTGGCCTTCCCCCACCCAGCCAAGCGCTCGCGCCAGGGCTCGACCCAGCCGGGGATCAGCTTCCAGCGTGTGACGGGCGTGGAACTCTCCGCTTCCGGCCTGGTTTCTTCGTGTTTGCCGAGTACTGCCACGTCTTCGACCTTCCCTTTGGAGCTACCAGATTCACAAAAAAACTTCGCCTCTGACCGTTCGCGTTCGCTCAGGGCAAGAGAGGCGACCTACAAAGACCGGTATTCGCCAACAAAACCGGCATTGACCCACAAAGACCAATGGAAAGGCCTATCGCGGTCTCGGGCCCTGCTTAGCGATTCCGGAGGCGCGTCACCACGTCATCGACCGCTATGGCGCCAATCGGGCAGCCACTGTCATCGACCACGACCAGGCTGTGCAGATTGTATTTGTCGAACAGCTCAAATACTTCCTTGTCCTGGGCGTCCGCACGCACCGAGAGCAACGGCACTGATTTCAACCCTTCCATCTGCTCATTGGCCGGGGCAAGCAAGAGACGCCCAACGGCAACAGCACCGGTCAGCTTCGCATCCTGATCGATCAGGAACACGGTATCGAGCTGTTCGAGATCGGCGTCTTTTTCCTGGATCCAGGCGACTACTTCTTTACGCGTCGATTTTTCGCCTACGTAAATAAAATCGGTATTCATCATGCCGCCCGCAGAATTTTCCTCGAACTTCAGCAGTTCGCGCACCTCGCGGGCTTCGTCGCCCGGCATTTCGCGCAGGACGTCGCGCGACGTTTCCGGCGTCAATCCGGCGAGCACGTCGGCGGCCTGGTCGGGGTCCATTTCCTCGAGGATGTCAGCGGCCTTCTCCGGATCGAGAGTCTCAACAATCTGCGAGGTCAGGCGTTTGTCGAGCTCGGCGAGTGCCTCCGCAGCGGTCTCCTCATCGAGAGACGCGATGATCGACTGCCGCTCGTGCGGTGACAATTCCTCCATGATGTCCGCGAGATCGGCCGGATGCATGTGTTCCAGCTTCTTGTGCGTGATTCGCAGCTTCACACGGCGGAGCGGGTCCGGTTCAATTAAGTTGACAAATTCCCAGGGAATCATGCGTGTGGGCAGCTTGCTTGCGATTCCACGAATCAGCCCCGGAGAGGCAACCCCGTGGAGCAGGCGTCGCGCCGCGCCTGTAAGACCCACATCCACGTGCGTGACGCGCAATTCGACGGTCCCGTTGGTCCGCTGCTCGGAGAGGTCGATGTCATTCACGCGCACGACCTTTCGTCCACTGGTGTCGATGATCTGCTGGTCGAGCAGGTCCTTGCGTACGGCAAGCCAGCCTTCGTTCGGGCGGTAGTGCTCCAACTCCTTTTCCTCGACATTCAGCTTCAGGACCCCGGGAGCGATGAATGCGAGGTGATCGTAGCGCGCGACTAATGGAAGGTACTTCCCGCGCCCGAGGAGCACACGAGCAATGCGGTTAGGCTGGTCAGCGGGTTCTACAAAGAGTTCGGTCACGTGGCCGACGAAATGGCCATCACGATCGTAAGCTTCTCCGCCCAAAAGTTCCGTGGCGTGCAGCATGTTCCCTCCTTTCCCGGCGCCGCGTGC
>JBGPXQ010000099.1:0-8548 GCA_041492805.1 Terriglobia bacterium
ACGACCGTGCAGAAGATGATCACGGCAATAATCATCGTGATCAGGCGGATGAAGCCGTCACCGAGCGGTTTCATGGCAACTGCGGTCGCCGGACGTAATATGCCGAGCACAATCGCTACGGCGATTCCGAAAAGTACCTGCCAAGACAAACTTGTGTAGAAGGGTTTCTTTCTTGCATTCGATCCGGCAACGGCAGGGGCAAGGGGTTGCGTAGCGCCGGTTTCTTCCATTGTCATTTCTCCTTCAGCGCAAGAGCGCCAAGAGTCTTATCCGAGCCATTTCCCAGGTTCGCGTATAGCTTCGGCCAGATCGTTAAGGAATGATGCCGCGCGCGTGCCGTCGACAACTCGATGATCGCTCGACAGCGTCATCGTCATCATGGGGCGAATGCCGGGTATCCCATCGACCGGCACGACGCGATCCGCGATGCGCCCCACGGCAAGGATCGCAGCTTGCGGCGGGTTGATAATAGCGCTAAAAGCGTCCACTTTGTACATCCCAAGATTGCTGATCGTGAATGTCGCGCCGGTGATGTCCGCGGGGCGCAAGCGGCCGGCCCGAGCGCGCTCCGTCAGATCATGCCGTAGTGCAGCAATTTCGCCGAGATTCTTGGTATGCGCGCCAGGGATCACGGCCGCCACGACTCCGTCATTGACCGCCATGGCGATGCCGATATTTACTTCCTGATTGAGGCGGATCCCTTCACCCGTCCAACTCGCGTTCACGCGCGGATGCTTCACCAGGACTCGGGCCGCCAGAGCCACCAGAACATCGGTGTGCGTGACCCGCACTCCCTGTGCTTTTTCAATCGCCGAGCCAAGCTTCTCTCGCGCTGCGATTATTGCGCCTGCGTCAACGTCTCGAACAACAAAGAAATGCGGCACGCTGGTCCAACTTTGCGTGGTTCGCTCGGCCATGAGGCGCGCGGTCGAACTCATCGTTTCAAGGAGGGCGGGAACGGCCGCATCTGTTGCTGTTGCGCGCGATGCCACCAGTGCAAGGACGTCGTCGGCGAGGATCTCTCCTTCGCTACCTGTTCCGCGCACGCGGCCGAGGTCGATGCCGTGCTCGCGCGCGAGGCGCCGCGCCTTGGGCGAAATTCTAACGCCTGACACGGAGGGCTCGCCGGAAGCCTTTGCAGCAACCGACGAGGAAGGAGTTGAAGCTTTTGTCTCCATCCGCCGGCCGGTAGCGGAGGGCTGTGCCTCGGCCGGAGGATTTTCGCCCGGGAGAACGATCCAGGCAATTGTTTGGCCCACGGGTATGACGTCGCCTTCGCGCGCCTTTACGCCCGCGAGAATTCCATCCGCCGGGGATTCAATCTCAACGACAGCTTTGTCGGTTTCGATCTCGAGGAGCGGCTCACCCTTGGCGACGGATTCGCCTTCTTTTTTTCGCCAAGCCAGAAGCTTGCCGTTTTCCTGCGCCATCTCGAGGGCGGGCATTACGATGCTGTGGGCCATGATTGTTGGGAACGGCGAAGGACAGCGCCGCTATTTCTAAACTACGACTCGCTCCGTCTTCGCGCTGGCTTCGACCATCTCAACGACGCGTTGGCTCGGCGCGGCTTCGTGCTCCCGCGTGGTCGAGAGCGGCCCATCCACGGTCACATAGTGCGCGCCGGCGACCAGCAACTTTTCCGCAGGGAAGCGTGTGATGACCTCATGCCCCGTCTCGGTGACGACGATTTCTTCCTCGATGCGAGCGGCGCTCCAGCCATCGGTCGCGGGCCAGAACGTCTCGAGTGCGAACACCATGCCCGGCTTGATCTCATACGAATGTTCGAGCGAAACGAGCCGGCTGATCACCGGCTTTTCCCAGATCGCGAGTCCGATTCCGTGGCCGAATTGAAGCGCGAAAGCTGCTTCTTCGCTCGGGAAGCCGAACTCCTGAGCCTTCGGCCACACCGAAGCGATCTCACCGGTCGTGCGTCCGGGGCGGATCAGAGAGATCGCTGCGTCCAGGTACTCACGGCAGCGCTTGTAGGCGTCGATCATCGCGCGGGAGGCGTAGCCAATGGTGAAGCAGCGGTAATAGCAGGTGCGGTAGCCCATGTAGGAGTGAAGAATGTCGTAATAGACCGGGTCGCCGGGCCGCAGCACGCGATCCGAGAAGACGTGCGGATGCGGATTGCAGCGCTCTCCGGAGATGGCGTTGACCGCTTCGACATACTCGGAGCCGAGATCGTACAGAACTTTGCTGACGAGTCCGACGGCCTCGTTCTCACGCATTCCGGGTTTCATGGCGCAATATAGGTCGTGGTACGCGGCGTCGACCATCATCGCCGACATATTGAGCAGCGTGATTTCATCCTGCGTTTTGATCACGCGCGCGTCGGACAAGAGCTGCTGTCCATCGACGACGGTGATCCCTTCGCGCTGCAGCGCGAAGAGGACAGGCGGCTCAATGACGTCAACTCCAAGAGGCTCCTTGTGCAGGCCTCGCTTTTCGAGTTCGATGCGGATTTTTTTCGCGACATCTTCCGCGCGCCCCATCTCGGGTGACATCGCACCGCGCAGGAGTGCAATACCGGCCCGCGAGCGCTCTCCCAGCCAGGAACAATGAAGCTGATGATGCCGCGCTGCCGATCCGAAGTCCCAGAGGATTGGCTCGTCGTTCTGCGGCAGTAGCGTGAAGCGGCTGTTCTTATCCTGCGCCCATGAGCCAATGTGCGTGGCGGTAATGTAACGTACATTGTTCATGTCGAAACAAAGCAGGGCGCCCATCTCGGACTTGGCGAGCAGCGCCTTCGCCCTCGCCAACCGTTCCCGGCGCAAGCGGTCGAAGTCCACGCGCTGTTCCCAGTCAACCGCCATCGTTCCATACGTCGGTAGAGCCATGGCGAGCCTCCTATGCTGAAATTTCAGGACCGTTTACACATTGCCCGAGCTGCTTCGAACACCAACTGCTCGCTGGGAATCGTCGCGTCTTCAAGATGGGGAGAGAAGGGAACTGGAACGTGCATCGCACCGATTCGCTTTACAGGCGCGTCCAGGTCATAGAAAGCGCCTGTGGCGATCACCGAGGCAATTTCCGCTGTCACGCCGTATCTCTCGTAGCCCTCGTCCACTACGATGGCCCGCGATGTTTTTTTCGCCGACTCGATCAGCGCTTTCTCATCGAGCGGCCAGGTCGTTCGCGGATCGATCACTTCTGCGCTGATTCCAATTTCTTCGAGCATGGACGCTGCTCCGAGCGCCACCTGGACCATGCTACTGGTCGCGACGATGGTGATGTCATCTCCCTCGCGCTTGATGTCCGCCACGCCGAACGGGATCGTGTATTCCTCGAGCGGCACCGGACCCTTAAACTTGAACATCATCTTGTCTTCGAAAAAGATGACGGGATTTTCATCCCGGATGGCCGTTTTCATCAGCCCCTTGGCATCGTAAGGCGTCGATGGCAACACGACTTTCAGGCCAGGGACATGGCTGAACCAGGCATGGAGCGACTGCGAATGCTGCGCGGCCGAGCGGCGGCTGGCGCCGAGCGTCGCCCGCAACACCATCGGGACTTTCCATGCGCCACCGGACATGTAGTGGACTTTCGCCGCCTGGTTCACCATCTGGTCCATCGTCAATGTGACGAAATCCCCGAACATGATGTCAACCACAGGGCGAAGGCCTGTCATCGCGGCTCCCACTGCGATGCCCGTGAATCCCGCCTCCGAGATCGGTGTATCGATAACACGAGTTTTCCCGAACTCTTCCACGAGCCCTGATAAGACTTTGAATGGCGTGCCTGCCTCGGCCACATCTTCGCCGATGAGACAGACGCGTGGATCACGCCGCATCTCCTCTGCCAGCGCCTCTCGCACCGCCTCTCCGAGTGTCAGTTCGCGAACGGCGACTTCAGGCATAAATGTCTTCCTCCACCTGGTCTATGCCGGGATAAGCGGCCTTCATGGCGAAATCGACGGCTGCGTCGATCTCGGACTTGACCTGCGCGTGAATCACATCGAGTTGAGCGTTGTCCGCGAGTTTCTGGCCGATGATCCACTCGCTTAGCAATTTGATCGGATCGCGCTCGGCCATCCAGCGCTGTTCCTCTTGTTTGGCGCGATAGTATTCACGATTCACATCGCCGACGTGATGGCCGCGATACCGGTACGTGTTGCACAGAAGAAATGCGGGGCCATTTCCAGATCGCACCTGGTCCACGATGCGGCTTGCCGTTGTGTACACGGCCCTTACATCTTGCCCATCCACGCTCTCCGCAGGAATTCCGAACGCCGCGGGCCGGGCCAAAATATCACCGGCCGTCGTCTCGGAGAAATGCGTGTACTCGTTGTAGAGATTGTTTTCGCAAACGTAGATGACCGGCAAATTCCAAAGCTGCGCCAAATTCATGACTTCGTACAGGAGACCCTGACCAAGCGCCCCCTCACCAAAGAAACAGACTGCGACCTGCTTCGTGCCCAATGTCTTAGCGGAAAATGCCGCTCCCGCCGCGATTCCCACGCTTCCGCCCACAATCGCGTTCGCCCCGAGATTGCCGCTTGCCGGGTCGGCAATGTGCATCGACCCGCCTTTGCCGCGGCAATAGCCCGCTTCCTTGCCGAGTAATTCGGCGAACATGCGGTCCGGCGCCGCGCCTTTGGCCAGGCAATGCCCGTGGCCGCGATGCGTGCTCGTGATGTAATCGTCGCGGTGGAGCGCCTCGCAAATTCCGACCGCGACGGCTTCTTCACCGATGTACAGGTGAGCGAGGCCGGGCATAAGTGCGCGCGTATAAAGATCGTTCACCTGCTCCTCAAACAGACGAATGGTCACCATCTGCTTGTACATGCGAAGCAGTCGATCGGTTTCAAGTCCGGGATCGGCCTTTGGCTTATTTATGGCAGTTGTCATCTCGAGACTCCTGACATTCGGGCTAACACGTCGAACACGACAGCAAAATCCTGGTCCGCCAGGCCCATGCCTCGGGCCGCCGTCAGAAATTCATTGACCGTTGCGGTTGTCGGCAATGGCACGTCGAGCTGGCGTCCCATCTCCAGCGCCAGCTGCATGTCCTTCTGCATCATGTTCACGTTGAACCAGGCTTCGTCCGGCATCTTGAGCACGAACGGCCCCCGGTACTGGACCATCGGCGACGCGATTACACTGTGGGTCAGAACCTCAACTGCAGTCTCGCGGGGGATGCCACTTTTTTCCGCGATTAGGACCCCTTCTGAAAATGCGAGCATCTGTACGGCAAGACTCAGGTTTGTGGCAATCTTCATCGAAAGCGCGAGGCCGTTGTCGCCAACGTAGGTGACCTTCGGTCCGATATCGAGGAGCAGCGGCTTTGCCCGTTCGAACGTTTCGCGGCGCCCCCCGACCATCACCGACAATTTTCCCTCCTGCAGTGTCGTCACGCTACCGGACACAGGCGCGTCAACCATGTCAGCGCCTTTTTCTCGAACCTTGGAAGCAAGCGCGCGGCTGGCAGCGGGGCTGACCGTGCTCATGTCGATGAGCATCTTCCCAGCGCTGAGCCCGGCCAGGAATCCGTCCGGGCCATCTGCTACGGACACTAAGGCCCCGGAGTTTGTGACCATCACCAACGTCACGTCCGCCGCTGAAGAGACCGCGCGGGGGGAATCTCCCCACTTCATACCGCGGTCCACCAGCCATTGCGCCTTCGAACGCGTGCGATTGTAGCCGGTTACAATGTGCCCCTTGTCGAGCAGCCTGTTCACCATCTGGCTGCCCATCACTCCGAGTCCTATGAATCCAAGTTTCGCCATCCGCCGTGGTCTCCTAGCCGAAAATAAATTCTTAAACTACAGGCTCCCGCTCACTCGGAGAATTACGCGAATCCTCGCACGCGTGCCGAAGAAGCCATAGTTCTAATGGTCCCAACACCATATCGAAACACTCCGCCGTTCGCAAATGGTTTTGGTGCACCCGCCTGTCACTTCACCCAGACGGTCTTTACATTCGTAAATTCGCGGATCCCATAAGTGCTCAATTCCCGGCCATAGCCGGACCGTTTCACTCCGCCGAAGGGGACCCGAGGGTCGGAGGCCACCATCTGGTTGATAAAGACCATACCCGCTTCGAGCCCATTGATGAAGCGCTCTTGCTCACTCTTGTCGTTCGTCCATGCGCTTGCGCCGAGACCAAACCGGCTGTCGTTGGCGACCCGAATCGCTTCCTCCGCGTCTTTCACACGGAAAATGGAGGCCACAGGACCAAATAGTTCTTCACGATACGCCGGCGAATTATTCGGAATATTCGTCAACACCGTGGGCACATAGAAATTTCCAGGGCGATCCACAGGTTTGCCGCCCGTCAGAAGTTTCGCACCCGCGTCGATCGTCTTGCGGACGTCAGCATGAAGGGACACTACCGCGTCGGGTGTGGCCAGGGGGCCCACATCGGTTGTTTCATCGAATGGATCGCCCAGCTTCAGGCTTTCCATCAGGCTTACAAACGCGCGTTCAAATTTGTCTGCAATTTGGTCGGCAATGATAAAGCGCTTGGCCGCAATGCAGGATTGTCCGTTGTTGACCACACGCGCCTTGACGCCGACCTGGACCGCTTCGTCAAAATTTGCACTCGGCATGACAATAAAAGGGTCGCTGCCACCGAGTTCGAGGACCACTTTCTTGATCCTTTTTGCGGCGCCCGATCCAACCTGCATCCCGGCTCCTTCGCTGCCTGTCAAAGTCGCCGCCGCCACACGCGGGTCATCCAGAATTCTGTCCACTTTGCCGGAACCGATCAGAAGCGTCTGGAAGGCGCCCTCGGGAAATCCGGCCCGCAGGAGAATTTCTTCTATCTTCAACGCGCATTGGGGCACATTTGAGGCATGTTTCAACAGTCCGACGTTGCCCGCCATCAAACCCGGCGCGATGAAACGGAACACTTGCCAGAAAGGAAAATTCCACGGCATCACCACCAGGATGATACCAAGGGGTTGGTAACGAATAAAACTGCGACTCGCCGGCGTCTGGATGATTTTATCGGCGAGGAAGCGTTCCGCGTTTTCGGCATAGTAGCGGCAGCCCCAGGCGCACTTGACGGCTTCCTCCACCGCTGAACGAAACGTCTTGCCCATCTCGGTCGTCATCAGCCGGCCGAGGGATTCTTTTTCGCTCTCGAGGATCTCCGCTGCCTTCATCATCATTCGCGCGCGGTCCGCAAACGACAATTTCCGGAACGCCGGGAATACCTCGGCTGCGCGTTGGATTTTTTGGTCGACCTGTGAATCCGTGAGAGCCTCGAACGTCTTGATGGTCTGCCCTGTCGCAGGGTTAATCGTTGCAATCGCCATGTCTGAGAGAACCTCCGGTATCCGGAACTGTTAGTGAGCAACCGAATAATTACGAAAATTTCTGGTTTGCCCGATTAGCAATGAAGGCAGATAAAAACCCATATCGCTCTAGCAATATCCGTTCAGAATACTACACCCTCGGAGTCGAAGAATCTATTGTGGGGAGTCTCGGAGATCTCAGAAACTTGCGGTCCGCGGGGAACGTCGAAGGCTCTGTGGCGCGAGTGGCCCTTGGCCGCAGGGTTGCGATTAATCAACAATTCGAATTTGTGATTTTGGCATATACTAGCGCACACGGCCTGACCTCATGTTTCCCGGTAGGGTGGCAAGGTCAGGACCCAAGACTTTAGACGCAACGGATTTTCGGCTCCGAAAAGGCCCGCCCGCTCGGCGGGCGAAATGAATCTTCAGGAGGATTAAAGCATGAACAGTTCGCGAAGCAGTCTCGCACGGCCCGTAATGTACGTTTTTCTGGGAATGGCACTGTTGCTTCTGGCCTATCCGCTCTTGCATGCTGCGGATCAGCCTCCCGCGGTTGGAACCACCGCTCCGGATTTCAAGCTTAGTTCGCAGGAAGGTACGCAAGTGAGTTTGCACGATTTCCGCGGCAAGTGGGTTGTCCTTTACTTCTATCCGAAAGATTTTACGACCGGTTGCACGATCGAAGCCCACAATTTCCAGCGCGACCTCTCGCAGTATGAGCAGAAGAACACGGCCATCCTGGGTGTCAGCGTGGACACGGTTGACTCACACAAGCAGTTCTGCACCAAGGAAGGGCTTAGCTTCAAGCTCCTGGCCGACTCCGACAAACAAGTCGTCAATACGTATGGGTCCGTTCAGACGTTCAACGGAAATACAGTCGCCATGCGCAACACCTTCATCATCAATCCGCAGGGCGTGATTGTGAAGGAGTACATCAAGGTAGATCCGACCAAACACAGCGAAGAACTTCTTGCGGCTCTCCCCGCACTCCAACAGATGGGGAAGTAACAGGGGTCGTATTTGTTTTCTAAGAATGCCGGCGGTGTCTGACGAGCCTCCGCCGCCGGCATTGATTGTTCCCCTCAGTGATTTCGGCAAACGCTGCGCTTCAATCCTACTTATGAGAAATGCGGATTAGAAGTTTGTCTTCTCCGCGGCAAAAGCCTTGCGTCCTCCGACGTAAGTAGCCAGCGGATGAGTCGAAAGAATCTGGTCGTCCGGAACGGTCATGATGTCCTGTGACAAAATCACAAAATCAGCCAGCTTGCCAGGTTCGATCGAGCCTTTTACTTTCTCTTCGAAGGTC
>JBGPXQ010000110.1:0-8042 GCA_041492805.1 Terriglobia bacterium
AGCGCCTGGCTCAGCTCAACCGTCTCCCATTTGAGCGGCCCGTAGTGGGCTCGCGCCACGTCAATCACGGTTTGCCGGGCTTCAAAGTACGACAGCATGACAGTTCACAACCACGAAGAAAGCTTCGTGCCCGGCGGGAGCATGGTCGCTTCCCGCTCAGGGCCGGTGGAGATCATGCCGATTTCGACGTTCAGTTCGTCGGAGAGAAACCGCAGGTAGTCGCGAGCCGCCTGCGGTAATTCGTGCTCCTCGCGCACGCCGCTCGTCGGGCTTCGCCACCCGGGCAGCGTGCGGTATTCCGGCGTCACCTCCGCCAGCGTCTCGACGTCCGGCGGCATTTCGGTGATCGGCGTGCCCTTGTACCGGTAGCCGACGCAAACCTGAATCTCCGCCTGCGCGTCAAACACGTCGAGCTTGGTTACGACCAGCGAATCAATCCCGTTGAGCATCTTCGCGTACCGCAACACCATCAAGTCCAGCCAGCCGCAGCGGCGCGGCCGTCCCGTCACGGCGCCGTACTCATTTCCGCGGTCGCGAACCTGTTTCGCTTCGAGGTCGAGCATCTCCGTCGGAAACGGTCCCGCGCCGACGCGCGTCGTGTAGGCTTTCGTCACTCCGATGACGCCGGTGATTCGCGTCGGCGCCACGCCCAGACCCGCCGCCGCGCCCCCCGCGGTCGCGTTCGACGAAGTCACATACGGATACGTTCCGTGATCGATGTCGAGCATCGTGCCCTGCGCGCCTTCGAGCAGCACCGATTTCCCCTGCGCGAGCGCGCGATCGAGCAGCGTCGGCGCGTCCACGACGAATTCGCGGATGCGCTCGCCCAGCGCCAGGTACGAATCCGCCAGCCCTTGCGTCTTGAGTTCCTCGCCGAACACGCCCCGGCTGATGGCATTTTTTTCCGCCAGCACGCATTCGAGCTTGCGGCGGAATTTCGCCGGCTCCATCAAGTCGCAGACGCGCAAGCCGCGCCGCGCCATCTTGTCCTCGTACGCCGGGCCGATTCCGCGTACGGTCGTGCCAATGCGCGCTTCCCCGCGCGCCGCTTCCGCGGCTTTCTCGATTTGGCGGTGATAGGGAAAAATAAGATGCGCGCGATTGCTGAGGAACAGGCGCCCGCGAACATCCACGCCCGACTTCTCGAGCGTGTCGAGCTCGGCAACCAGCGCCGCCGGATCCACCACCACGCCCGGCCCGATCACGGCGATCTTTCCCGGCCGCAGGATGCCGCACGGAATCAACTGAAGCACGAAACGATTACCATTGAAGATGACGGTGTGACCGGCATTGTGGCCGCCGGCCCAGCGCGCGATATAGTCGAACGACGCCGCCAGGTAATCGACAACTTTTCCCTTGCCCTCGTCACCCCACTGCGCGCCCACCACCGCGATCGCTTTCATCTTTCCCCGCTTCTTTCTCGTCGCTCGCCACTGGCCGATTGTGGCTCGCCAATCGCCGCTGCTACTTCCACGCTGCCTCAACCAGCCCGCACCTCCCCCGATGGTTTCGTTCCTAGATCACTGGAAATTCGAGAAAGGGTTGAGGCTAGTGTTACGACACATCGTACTGCCGCCCCCGGTTGAACGCAAGCGCAGCCAACGAAACATGAAGATGGTAAACTGCGCGAGATTGCATGTCCTTCTTTGGCATTTGTTTCTTCTCATTACGGCTCCGGCACGGCGCGGCGCCGCCCAGTTGAGGATACGGCTTCGCACCTGGGGATATTGGCGGTGCAGAGAGGGCTCGAAACAACTCATGAAAGCTGGCAAGTCCTCGAAGGTGTGGAAGTGGATCGGCTATGCCACAGCGGTCTTGTCTCTGATCGCGGGTATCCGCCAGCTCGGGAAGATGATCTCGGACCGCGCACAGGCCCACCGAAGGATTGAAATCCTTCTTTCCTCCGAGGGCGTGCAATTGCAAGGTCGAGATTATTGGTCGGCCTGGCGGAGCCTCGAGCAGGCGTCTCAAATCGATCCAGATTCGACCAAGGTTCACGCGGCCCAGGAAACCCTCGCCATGGAGTGGCTCGAAAACGTCCGCTTGCAAGAAAATGAAAAATTCTCCGATATCGCAGAAAAGCTGGAGCCGGTGCTGACGCGAGGTGTTGCATCGTCAAAGCCAGGGCCAAAGCAGGCTGACCTGCTGGCTCACATTGGCTGGACGTATTTTCTACGCTCGCGAGAAGGAAGATTAGGCGTGGACCCGGCGGAGGTTTACGCCAAAGCAGTGGGAGAGGATCCGACCAACCCCTATGCCCAGGCGATGTGGGGACACTGGATACTTTGGAATCATGGCAAGCTCAGCGACGCCGCACCACGGTTCGCGTCCGCGCTGGCGACCAATCGCCAGGGCGACTATGTTCGCCGGTTGCAACTGAGCGCCCTGTTCAACTGTCGCAGCGATGAATGTGAGGAGGAAATCGTCCGCGTCGCCACGGCGATGCGGAAGGAGCAGCGATCGGTCGGCCCAGAGGCGCGGAGTCAGATTTTCTCTATGTATTACCAGAGATTCATTCCGCCCGGACCGGCAACCGCGCCCCTTGTCAATGCCGTTCCGCCGCTCGAGCACATCGCCACGTTCCGGTGGCTGTTTGACAGCCTTGATTTGGATGAATCGAAGAGCCTGCTCCGCACCTATTGCCTGGCGGTGCTGCTGGAAGCTGCCGGCCAAAACGCAGAAGCCCTGGCGAACTACCGGTTGCTCCGCACGCAGCTTGCGAGGCAACGCGGCCCTGTATGGGACGCCGCAGGTACTGGAATTCAACGCCTCTCGCGCACAAAATAGTTCGCCTCGAACGATGACGGTAACCGAATGAGCCTAGAGAAGTTCATGAAGGAGCCACGATGAGTCTCCCGAGATGCCACGCTTTACTAAAATTCATGGGAATGGGACTGATGATCCTCGGGGGGACCTTGCCCCTCGCATTCGCGCAGAATCCGGGGCGGGAGCTTCCGGTGGTGAGTGCGGCGTCTGTGCCTCTGTATCCGAGCACAGCTCTACTAGCTCACATCCTCGGTAGTGTGAGCATTCGCGTCAGGACGGACGGCGAGAAAATTTCCTCTCTCAACGACGAAAGCGGTCCGCCCATGCTCGTGCAGGCTGCCAGGGAGAACCTTCGAACCTGGCAGTTTGAAAAACACGACCCCACGACGTTTCTTGTGACCTTTGAATACAGGATTGAGGAGCCGGGGGTGTGCAGCGTCGAAAACAGCAACGTTGTTTTGCACATGCCTCTACATGTGGAAATCAGTGCGAAGGGGGTGCATACCTGCGACCCGGCGTCGGTAGTTCCCCATACGAAAAGTGAGTAGCGGCTCGGCCGCCGCAGGCTCCCTGTGACCGCTGGTGCAGGGGGGCGCAGACGTTCGCACGCGCTTCGGACTTGCTTGTCCCCACCTATCCCGCACGAATCAACGTTCCCCATCCTTACGAACAAATCAATGTCGGGTCCCGTGTATCCGGCGGCGCACACGTTACGCGCCGGGACGAACTTGGAATTGCGTGGCTTCCCCTTTTTCGCCGGTTCCCGCGCCTTCTACCTATCAAGAGCCGTACACGACTGATATACTTCGCCGGTGCCCCATGGCCAAACAAATTGGCGAAATAGATTCTCCGCCCACTCGCCCAAACTTCATCGGAGTGTTTCTGCACTCACAAGAACTGCGCTCGCCATCCTTTGTCTGCTGTGCTCTGCCTCGGCAGCCTCCGCGCAGGTAACTGAGGTTGAGGCAAGCGACTTAGCCAGGAAATCAATACTTGCCAGGCTGGGAATGGATAAGGAACCATTCTTGGACGTGTCCCCTGTCCCCGTGCTCCAGCAGTTGTTTGCTGAGGCCGCTGGTGATGGGCATGGTTCTTTGCCTTTTCTGTTTCATATTTCAAACCAAGGCGTGGAGCAGAAGGGAAATGTCGCGATTTACCACATTTCCATGGACTTTGAACTGGAGTACCTCGTCGCCGTCTCGACCGAGGGAGAGGTGTACCGAATCCAGGCAGGGCGTGGCTCGCTAGCTGAATTCAATCGGCTCGCGAATAGGTATGTGCGACTCCAGTCTGAAAAGCAAGCGCAGAAGTATCTAGCGTGGTATCTGACGGTGAATCCCGACAACTACGCGCTGACAAAGATAGGCTCCCCGCAGCAGCTCAAAGAGGAAGCTGAGCGGGAATTCAGGGGATTCGGAAAGTCGGCAGGAGAAGACAAGGCCACCTTTGAGGTGTGGTGGAGGAAACACGAGCACGAAGCAACTCGCCTCAGCTACGGAGAAGAGGTGAGCCGAACTGATCGTGGTTTTTTAGTTTGCTTTTGTGCACTTTCAGGGATTAATCCCAAACATGTACGGCGTGGCCCAGGTATCTCTCGAGTTTCGGTCGAGTTCTCCACTAACGGTCAGGTTGGAAAACTGACATTTAAGAGTATTCGTGGCTGAGCACGAGTTCACAGTTCATTGGCAAGGACAGAGACACGAATCGGGACTGGGCTGCTTCGGAGAACGGCATTACGGGCCAGGTTTCGGCCAATTCCTGGACTGCTTAGAAGACGACATCGGCTCCTCCAACCGAGTCGACTTGGCTGGCGCGAAGTGCAATCATTCACGCACGCTCCCCTCGCACCCACCACCTGTCACCAGACACCCTGTCTCCAACTCACAACTCACAACTGCTAACTGCTACTCCTGACCCATCCACCGGCGCTAGGTCTTCCAAGCTGTGGGGAAAGGTGGTAGTTCATAGGTAGTAGGTGACAGGCTTTGGAGGCATGAGGCAGGTCGAAAAATGCAGTCCGCCGGTGGCGGATCGCGGCCGGGAGAGGCCCCATGACTCAGAGAGGGTGGCGCAGGGAATAGGGAAAATCAGAGCGCGGAAAATGGGCGAAACTAGCTCCGCGTTGATCGCATCTGAAAAATTATTAATTCTTGTCGCAAACTATTGAAAACAAAGGACGGAGGTCGAGCTTAATCGCCACCAAATCAACGGGTATTCAAGGGCAAAAAAAGATGTGTAAAGCACTCATAAAAACGCGTTCTTTGCCTCCCGATGCTCTTCATCGGGCATTCGTTTTACGGTGGCGAATCGTGCAGAGCTTTCTCCAGGCCGGGGATCACTCTCGCCACCGGACCATTCCAGAAGATTGCCGGCGGCATGCTCTTCCATTCCGTGTGCGGCGCAAACAGGATCACTTCGTCCCAGTGGATGCCATGGTCGAAACAGCACACTGGCTCCGGCTGCCCGAGGCTGTGCTTCGCATTGCGGATCAAATCGCTCGAGACGAGATGTTTCGGGTCCCAGAACTGGCGCGCGCGCCGATCCGAAATTCTTGCCAACGTGCTTCGGCTGGGCGGACTCCAGTCGGTAACCAGAACGGGTTCCCAAATGACCAGCACGCGAAGATTCTGGTCCGAATGCTGCTCAAGAAGCTGTTCGATTGCGGAGGACCCCCGCAAGCACGCCGGTCAAGTGGGAGACACGAGCACGATCAGGCGAGGACCGCCCGACGCGGAATCAAAGGTAGCTTCGAACTCATTGAAGTTTGCGGCGGTGAGTGTCGAAATCGGTTCCTGGCCAGTTGGCGCGGTGGAAGGTCCCCACAGGTACACCACCGCCAAACCGAGCACAAGAGCAATTCCAACAAGAATCAGCGCCTTCTTCTTCATTTCCATGCCCCGGAAAAACCGTCGGCGAGAAATCCTGCAACTTGCTGCGGAAATAAGACCATCCCGAGGACGACGGCGACCGCGCACCAGAGCAGCACCGCACTCAAGGCAGTTCGCTTTGCCGCGCATTGTTTGGCGCGCCGCTGCTGCCAGAATCCGAGAACGATCAGCGCAATGGAGAGCGCGAGAAGCCACGGCCGCAGCCTTTCCGCAAAGGCGCTCACACTGGCTGCACCCAGCGCAGCGGCAAATCCCAGCGGCAGGCAGCATGACAACGAGGCCAGCGCACTTGCCATCGCGCCCACCGAAGCAGCGGTGCCGGTTCCTTGTTTCACTGCGTCTCCCTCCGATGGGCTTCTCGAATCGCGCTGCGCATCATTTCGAGCGGCGGAACGCCTCGTTCGTCCGAGTCCGGATATAACCGGCATGTCAATCCCACCGCTTCCGGCCCGTGGGATTCTCCAGCGATGTCCCGGCCATCAATTCGGATAGTCGGAGAGCCGCGAAATTGAAGTGCTTGAGCCATGCTCGCGCCCGTCACTGCGACTTCCTGAATCTCGGCGTGTATTCCCTCCGCTGTCAGAACCGCTTGGAGCTGTTTTGCAGCCGCCGGATAATGCGGACAATCAGGCACGTACAGCAATTCGATTTTCACTTCGCATCCTTGTGTCTCTTTGGATTCGGGTCGCGCAGCAGCGGGCAATGCGCCGATCGTTTCCGCAATTCGCGCTTGCAAACGCGCAGGGCGATCTGCAACTCTTTTTCGAGCCGATCAAGGTCCGCGAGCTTGACGCGTACTTGGACGAGCTTGCCTTGCAGCCGGCGGAACACGGGAGTGCACGGTTGCAAGCGGCTGCGCCTCAGCTCCAGCAGGTCGCGAATCTCGACGAGCGTAAAGCCAAGCGCCTGAATCCGGCGGATGAACTCCAACGTTTCTACATCGTTTTCCGCGTACCGGCGAAAGCCGCCATCCGTGCGCGCCGGGCGCGGCCGCAGAGCCTTCCGCTCGTAAAAGCGAATCGCGTCCACGCTCAGCCCGACTTTTTTCGCCACTGCGCCGATTTGCATCGGTCCCGCGCCTTCCCTTGCGTTCTGCTGGAAACCTACACCCTGGAGTATAGTCCAGAGTCAAGTCCTGCGGCGGGGACCAGCCCGGCCTTGGTCTCGGCCACACCTCGCTTGTCGTTCTTCCGCGGCTTGCCGTGGTGTCGGGCCGTATGGGAACTCTGTGCGATGCGGACGGGAATTCTGCTGGACGGGAAGCTGGCGCTACGATTCTTCTTTGAACTCGCCCATCTGCATCGAAAGATATCGCTCGTAGCCGAGCTCGTTGATCTGATGCAGTTGGGATTCCAGCCAGTCCACGTGGCTTTCTTCATCCTTGAGCAGCATGACCAGCAAATCGCGGGTTCCGTTGTCCCCGTGTTCGGTCGCGATGTGCACGGCCTTGTTGTACTGGCTCACGGCGGCAAGCTCGAGGTTCAGATCGCTTTCGATTGCCTGCCGCACCGATCCACCTACCGTCAGCTTGAGCGGCTCCATGGACGGCGTGCCGTCGAGGAACAAGATCCGCTCCATCAGCGACTCGGCATGCTTCATCTCGCCGATGGACTGTTTCTTGATGTAGTCGCCGAGTTTGCGATAGCCCCAGTTGTCGCACATTTCGGCGTGGAGAAAATATTGGCTGATGGCGGTCAGTTCTTCCCGCAGGGCTTTGTTGAGTTCTTCGAGGACTTTCGGGTTCCCTTTCATGGCGCTGAGTATGCCAGACCGCGGCGCGGGATGTAAATACTTGCCGCGAGCCGACGGCGCCTCACTCGTAGCGCAAGGCAACCATGGGATCGACGCGCGTCGCGCGTCGCGCCGGGAAATACGATGCCCCGACCCCCACGCCCGCGAGCAGGAGGGCGACTCCCGCGAAAGTGACCGGATCGACCGCGCTCACGCCGTACAGGAAACTTTGCAGCACGCGCGTCAGCGCCAGCGCCGCACCCAATCCGGCCGCCACTCCGATCAGGACGAGCCGCAGCGCCTGGCCCACGATCACGCGAAACACGTCCATCGGCTGCGCGCCGAGCGTCATGCGAATTCCAATTTCATTCGTGCGCTGGTTCACCGAATACGACATCACGCCGTAGACGCCGACCGCGGCCAGCAACAGCGCGACGGCGGCGAAAATCCCGAGCAGCCAGGTGCGGAAACGCGGCTGCGCCACCGTCGCTGCCATGTTGTCTTCCATCGTGCGCACTTTGACGAGCGGCTGATTGCGGTCGATTCCTGCGAGCGCCGTGCGCAGCGCCGAAGTCTCCGCCAGCGGATCGACAGCCGTGCGCAGCACCAGCGAGAGTTGATACACCGGCAAAACCGCGTCCGCCTGGCGATACGGCA
>JBGPXQ010000071.1:0-9858 GCA_041492805.1 Terriglobia bacterium
ATCGGGTGTGGCACTGGGCAGATGAGTCTGTATCTGGCGCGCGCGGATCGGATAGTGATCGGCGCCGATCTGACGCGCGGATCACTGCTGTTGGGCGCGGCTGCGGCGCGGCGCTTTGGGATCGATCGGGTGCAGTTCGTAGAGACCGACCTGCACCGCCCCGGTCTGCGAACGGGCTCGTTCGATGTGGTCTACTCGTCGGGCGTCTTGCACCACACGCCGGATCCGCGGGCGTCATTCGCCCGAATTGCGCAGCTTGCGCGGCCGGGCGGGATGATCGTACTCGGGCTCTACAACGCATTCGCACGCATCCCTCTCCGGCTGCGCCGCCTGGTCGCCCGGTTGTCGGGGTACCGATTGATCCCGTTCGATCCGGTGCTACGCGATCGGGAGAACGAGCCAGCGCGACGCGAGGCATGGCTACGCGACCAGTATCAGCATCCGGAGGAACACCGTCACACTCTCGCCGAAGTGCAGGGCTGGTTCGACGAGAACGGCGTCGAGTACGTGCGAGCGTACCCCAGTGCGGTCATCGGCGAGGATCCGGAGGACCTCTTCGCTTGCGCCCCCGACAACTGGTGGCCCGAGGCTTGGCTCGCACAGCTCGCATGGATTCTCCCACTCGGTCAGGAGGGGGGTCTGTTCGTTACGGTGGGTCGGCGCAGTCCTTCATGAGCGTCAGGAGCAAGAGACTGCGCCCGTCGGCATTTGAATTCGCCGGCAAAAACTCTATTTTGGTTGGGATGTTGATACATCGCCACGCAACGCGCCGAAGCCATTCCGAAGTTACCCTCCTCAAACAAGTGATGCGTAATTTCATTCTCGACCAGTTGCCGAGCCATTGCTTCTAAGGGAAGTCAGGGGTATATTGCCAGCTATCCTGAGTGCGAATGCAAGTCCCATTCGAAAAATCCAGTCGGGGAGGCAATCGATGAAGAGGAAATTGTGGCTCTTAAGCATCCTGGGGACAGGCCTTGTCGTGCTTGTTCTGCTCGGCATCCAGCCAGGCGTGAATGGCCAAACGAAAGCTACTAAGAGCGCCCTTGCCGGAGTGAACGCCGTCACAGGAATGGGGTCTCTGTCCGGAACCGTGAAGGCGCCGAAGGAATTCAAGGCTGCCCAAGTCTATGCCAGGAATGTGGACAAGAACGTTGTTTACATGGTGTACACCGAGGGCGGTAGATTTCAAGCGGTTAATTTGTTTCCTGGGAACTACGAAGTGAGTGTGACGAAAAACGGGTTCTCCGGCGGAGACGTACAGAAAGTCACCATAACAGCCGGTTCGAACGCCACGGCCGATTTTGCGCTGCAGGAAGGGGCTTACAGGCCAAATCAACAGATGCGTAGCGGTCTACCCAAGAATGAGCCGCTGCTTCCCTACGACGAACTCTATCCACCTGGGGAAGCCCGAATGATCATCGAGCGGACCTGCATGCGTTGCCATGGTCCGGATTTTCTGCCGAATAAGCAATGGGATGCGGACCAGTGGAACGCCGCCATTGACTTGATGCAATCCACAGCGCCGACCTCGAACCCGCCGGGACGCATAAGTCCTACGAGCGTTCCGCAAGGCATCAGCCCCCAGGAGCGCCAGACGCTGGTGGCTTATCTCGTTAAGAACTTCGGACCGGATAGCAAACCGCGTGGGCTTGCAGTCGCTGATGTGCCATTGGACGAGCAGGCACTCGGTAAGGCGATGTATGTTGAGTACCATATCCCGGCGCTTCCGAGTGGAAAAGAGCGCCGGTTCCACGATGCGCACCTGAGCCAGAACGGGGACGTTTGGTACGTCGATATGGCCGCGATGCAGATTGGCAAGATGGATCCGCGTACGGCCACGTGGACCGATTATGCGATCACGAACCCGAACGCGCGAGGGCACGGAATCATCCAGGACGCGACCGGCGATATCTGGTATTCCGGCCACACCGCCTTTGGGCGTGTAGACAGCAAGACGGGGGCGATGCAGTTTTATCCCTACTACGACGGGCAGTCGGAGCGGCCCCCTCATGGCAATACCCCCATGTCCGATTCGAAGCAAAATATCTGGACGACCTTGATGTACACGAACGAAGTCGCCAAGTGGGACAGGGAGACGGGAAAAGTATCCAGGTTCACACTTCCCACCCCCTATTCATCCCCCTATGGCGGCGTGATGGACAAGAAGGACAACCTGTGGGTCGCGGAATGGTTCGGCTGCAAGATGGCGAAGTTCGACACGAACGCGGAGAAGTTTACGGAGTACGCTCCGCTCTCGAAGCCGTGCACGATGCGTCGTCTTTCTGTGGACCACAACGGCATGGTCTGGTACGCGCTCGATAGCGTGGGGAAAATCGGCATGCTCAACCCGAATACGGGCGAGGTAGTCGAGTACGTCGAACCCGTGAAGTTCGGTTTCCCATACGATATTCAGGAGGACCACGACTATAACCTTTGGATCGCTGACTCAGGGCAAGGTGGTGGACTGATCAAGTTTGAACCGCGAACCAAGAAATTCACCTATTACCCTGACGTTCAGAGAACCGATATGCCGAAGATAGAAGTCTCACGTCAAAATTCTATCTGGTACACAACCCGGGCGGCAGATGCGAAACAAATGGCGTTGGGGGTGTTGTATCCCGATAAGACCAAGATCACGACGATGGCGGCCACTTACTGATTGGGCTGCGGTCGAGAAAACGAAAATTGGAAACGGGGAACCGATCATGGTTCCCCATTTTCATTTGTCCGCCGTCCGTATAATGCTGCGGCGCTTCAGCGTTGCGGCTGCGGCTGTTGCGGGCGCGGCTCGGAAGACGCTGGCACGATACTCTTGATCCGCAAATATGTGACGAGATTCCCGTAGATTTCGTTGTTATGGCCATAATTCAGGATCAACAGGGCCATGCGCAGATTTCGCGTTTGCCGGCCACTTTCCTGGGTGATATCGATCATCTCCGTTCCGGAGGTGTCGGTCAGGGAAGCGTATACGCTGTCACAATACGCGAAAGCATCATTCAAAGCCTTCACGAGCTCGGCCTTCGTCGCCAGCTTCTCAAGATTATTGCCCGCGTTCGGATTCTTTTCGCCCTTGGCCTGCGAACACCAAAGATAATTATAGTTGGCTATGTGGCCGACCTGTTGTCCAAACGTGCGCACTTCTTCCTGCGGCCCGGGACGCATGCCATAATTTTCTTCGGGCATCTTCTCCGCGGATCTGATGATGATATTGTGATTGTTCGTGTAGGCGTTGCGAAGCCACGTGGACAACGGATTGGCGGGAGGTTGTTGGTCCATCTGTGCCGCGGCAGGAATCGCCAGTAAAGATCCAAGTAGCACAACAACGAAAAACTTATTCATGATCACCTTCTCCTGGTCAGTGCGGTTGGCGCGTGTCAGCGAGCACGGCCAACCTAAGTTTATATCACAGCCTCGGGCCAAGTCCCGATAAGGCGGATCAGTCGAGAGTGGCCCTATTTCATGTATTATCCCCACGTCTTGCATTTGGAATGATGCTCGACGCAAACGGGCCGTGGTAAGCTTTCGAATCGAACAGGCAAACATGACTAATCTACGCATGATCGCGCTGGCAGCGGCATTGGTTCTCCAGCCGTGTGGTCTGGCGCTGGCCCAATCTTCAGCACAAGCATCGGCCAAACAGAAAACCATCGCCGATCTGAAACAGATGGCTAACGCCGGAGATGTGAAGTCGCAAGTACAATTGGGATTGGTCTACCTGACCGGTGACGGCGTCGCCAAAAACGATGCGGAAGCCGTGAAATGGCTCCGCAAGGCCGCCGATCAAGACAACCCTGTCGGCGAGCGTTACCTGGCAGAGATGTATTTTAAGGGCCGAGGCGTGACGGCGGATAACGCGGAGGCCGTGAAATGGCTGCGTCTCGCCGCAGAACAGGGTGATGCGCAAAGCGAGCACAATCTCGCCGTCATGTACATCCAAGGCCTGGGTGTGCCCAGAAATCTAAAGGAAGCTGCAAAATGGATGCGCAAATCCGCTGATCAGGGCCTTGCAGCTGGACAGTTGGGTTTAGGAGTCCTGTACGAGAACGGCGACGGTGTACCCGGGGATCCCGTCGAAGCTGTGCAGTGGTACCGAAAAGCCGTGGAGCAGGACAACGCGGATGCCATGAACAACCTCGCTCATCTGCTCGCTACTACCAGCAACTCAAGTGTCCGAAATCCCCAGGAGGCAATCGCTCTTGCGACCAAGGCTGTCGCTGCCGGAAATAATCCGGACTATCTCGATACCCTGGCGGCAGCTTATTTCGCAGCAGGACAGGCGGAGAAAGCCGTTGAGGCTGAACAAAAGGCGCTTGCACGCAATCCGGAGAATGACTCTTATAAGGAATCACTGCAGAAGTATCTGGCCGCCGCGAACGGCAAGCGGTGACTCGTCTCGATGGAGGGCAAACAAAGATTTCCTAAGTCCAAAATTCGGTCGTGGGCCACTTTCCGATAATGGCGTTCGTCGGGGCCTGTTCGGCAGGATCTAGCCCACTAGCCTCTAGGCGACTGACCCGAGGCCCTGACAGATATTGCCACCATGAAAGATGACTTATAGAACATCAAGCATTTCTGAATTCACCGTTGGACAAGCCCAACGGGTACATTTCTACTATAGACTTGCGTCGCCCACGGATGCCAAGGTACACGGGATATCCAACCCTCAGATTGGGTCCAAGAATGGGGACACGTTTCATGGCCAACGAGCCGTCAGCAAGCTCTCATACTGGCAAGTTACAGATTGAAGTGTTCGGGGCGGACCTCGATGGGCGTCAATTCATCGAACAGACTCGAACTCTGACAATTACTCGAGACGGCGCGACGATTCCCTTGGCGAACAAGTTGGCCCCTGAATCTGAGCTGATTGTTCGCAATCCGGCGACCAACGAAGAAGCGGCCGCCCGCGTAGTCGGACACATCCGAGACGACGCGCCCGTACACGTTTACGGCATCACGTTTATAAACGCGTCGGTGAATCTGTGGGGCGTCCAATTCCCCGAAGTAGTTGCCCAGAGGCTGATCGTCATGGAGTGCAGTCGCTGTCATACAGTTCAGGCTGTTTCGCTCAGCGAAATTGAAACGGAAATTGTCAAAGCGGTACACGCCTTAACCCGAAGATGCCAGTGCAGCAATTCTTCCACAATCTGGAAGCGAACAGATCGAGACGTCTCGGAGCAGCAGGCGCCAGTTCCACCCCCAGTGCGCGAGAGGCCGGAAACTGTTGCTCCGGAGGATAGGCGCAAGGAAAAGCGGACAGCGATGAAAGCCGCTGCCTGCATTCGGCGCTACGGCGGGGAAGTAATTGTCGAGTGTGAAGACATGTCGCGCGGCGGCTTTCGTTTCAAGAGCCGGAAGGCATATCCGGTAGGGGCGCGGATTGAGGCAGCAGTTCCCTACGCGAAAGGTAGCGTCAACATATTCATAACTGCTCAAATTGCCTATCAACAGGAATTGTCTGGCGGGTTCTTTAGGCACGGCGTGGCCTACGTGAAGTCCATCAAGAAATCTGACTCAAGGTCCTAATTCGTCCTGCAAAAGACAGCTCATAGGAACTCCCGAAGCACTTCAGAGTTGCGCCGGCCTTTCGATTCGCCGCAGGACCTCGTTCCAAAATCCTTTTTCTGAGAATTGGAACGGGATGCAGACGTAGGTGCGTGTCCTGATAAGTTGGATTCTCAGAACTTGGGCAAAACCATTCCTTCTTGACTTAAAAGGCCCTCGGCGAAAAAGTGGCAACGTCCATACCTAAAGAGGCTGTGGCGCGTATCCTGGCAATATCCAGGAAGGACAAGATCTTCCGCAGTGCCCGCAACATTTGTGCCCAGCAAAACGACAATGGGAATATGGGAACCGCTACTGCGCCACCGGGATGCCTCCGGGGCAACATTGTTCCAGTACGCGTAGCGCCTCCGAAGATACAGGGAGAACAACCTCCGCAGGGCGAGCGAGGAAGTAGCCCTGCGCCAAGTCCGCACCGATTTCGGCACAGAACCTCAAGTCGTCTTCCGTCTCCACCCCCTCGGCGACTACACGGATATTCAGTTTGTGCGCCGCTTCGGTAACGGCTTTCAGAAGCACGGAGCGAAGGTGATCCCCGTAAGCGCCCTGGACCAACCTCTGATCAAGCTTGACATAATCGGGCTGAAGATCCGCCAGGCGGAGAATCGAGGAGTAACCGCTGCCTAAATCGTCCAACGCTATCATTGCGCCCTCGGCGCGATACTCTTGCATGACACTCTTGAGAAAATCGAAGTCGTTCACCTTCTCGGCTTCGGTCACCTCGAAAACCAGTTGCGAGATGTCGACGCCCATTTCACAACACATGGCCTTCGTCTTCTTGACGTCAAACGTCGAATTGTGCACAGAACTCGGCGTGAAATTCAGGAACAAAGACAGGCCGTTTTGCATGAGACTGCGACCCTGCTTGAGCGCCGCACGCCAGGCAGCGTGGTCGAGTTCGTGCGACATCCCCAGTATTCGAGCATTGGAGAGCAAGCTCTCAGCCCCGACCGGTATTCCTTCCTGATCGCCCCGGATCAGACACTCACAGGCCACGCAACTTCTTGTCGCCATGGAAATCAGCGGTTGAAACACGACGGAAACGGAATCCGTTGCAAGCAGCTTCACAAACCAGCGCGTGTGCATGCGAGCGATTACTTGGTCCAGATCCTCCAGATGCAGGAACGCCCGAGCAAGTTCCTCGGCTGAAGGCATGCGCGATTCAAACAAGGTTCCCCGAACGTCAGTGCATTCCGTGCTGCTCAGTGATTCCCGCCACTGCCTGACGGCATAGCCGAGGACTTTCGTCTCGGCGGCCACCAGGATCGCGTTTGACGATGGCTCTGAGTAACTCAGTTGATTCAGGTGCAGCACCGCTTTTAGTTTCGCGAAGGTAATCGAGTTAGGGCTGTAGAGCAAAACCGCTTCCGGCTTCTGGGTAAGACCGCGCTTCTGGCGCCATACTCTGGTGTCTGGCTCTTTCATAAGACTTATTCTACTAGGGTCTCCCTGCAACGTCAGGCCCTTGTGGCGACAGAGTTACCCCCCAGAAAGGTGCGGAATTGGACCACAACTTGAGCTTCCAATTGTTACTTGCTGGAGGTGCTTTGGCCTAGCTTCCGCAAACGATCCTGCAGTTTGCGGCGCAGGACCGCAGGGGTGTTGGGATTGAATGCCACCAGGTACCACAGCGGCTGGCTGCGATCCCGCGAGAGCCATGCCAGAGTGACCGGGTCTGCGTTAGGATGTCGCGCGACATTTTCGCGTATCGCCGCGTAGGGATGCTTCGCCAAGCGGCCGAGCGTCTTCGAAGGAACCTTCGGGTGCTCGCTGATCAGGCGGAGCAGATAGTAATCCGATTCCGGCGCCTCACGCGCCAACCTGTCGAGCATTTCCGCCTTCGAGTCGGCGTTTAGGACCAGCCCGACCTTTTCATCCCACGACGAATTGATGTGGTTCAGTTCCTTCGTGCGCTCGTGGATCAATTCCTCGATCACGCGGCGCTCCGTGTTCAGGCGCACTTGTGGTACTTGCGTTGTCTCGAGCGAATCGAGTACGCGAAGGAGGTGCTGCCGTTCCCCGAAAACGATCTGCGTAGTGCGCGGCGTCGAACCTTTGGTCGGCGTCTGCACCAAATCGGAGCGTCTCATTGCTACCTCACTCAGTAAAATTGAGTTCGTTTGCCAGATTTGCCAGCTCATCGTCTCGGATGTACAGGCTCCCCGAATCAAGTGGCATACCGGCTTCGATCTGCCGTTTCAGCCATCGTCCGGCTACGTCAACCTTCTGCTCGCGCGACAAGCGCCGCCGCCCGCATTCAAACCGCGACAAGCTCGCGCCCGAAACTCCAATCACTGTTTCTTCTCCATTTACTCGAAAGAAGAAAAGTTCAGGCCTATCCCCCTGCGCCAAGAATCCCGACCGGACAAATTGAACACCGAGACGGATACCATCTGGTCCCACAACTTCGAACCGTTCGTAGAGCGGCTCGTAAGTCATCATGAATTATCGGACCCTGCGTCCGGGGAGTAAAGATTCCGGAGCCGTTAAGGTTCCAGACGCGCAACACGATTCTGGGCGGTGGGCTCCGGCAATGACCAATGTGCGCCCTTCCGCGATTGCGAACTTTGGGATATGCGCGTACTTTAAATGCATGGAGAACAAATGTTACAGCAGGCAGGAGCCGCCCGATGTCCGCTTTTGAGGACCACAAGGAAGAGATCGAGCACTACGAGAAGATGCTGGGGGCGCATCGCGGGCGTCTCGCTGTGACGCTCGACCGCGTGACAAACGCGATGGTGCTCGTGGGCCAGCACGGAGTCTATTGCCACAGCCATCGCGATCCTACCAAGCCAACCATGGACATTCAGATCATCACGGACGAGTTGCGCAAAGCCAAGGAGCTCATCCAGAGCGTCATGGAAGATCTGCGGGCGGAACGCGACAAGCGATTGCGGACAAACTAGCGCCAGGTCACATTCGAATATCTGTCAACTCGCTAAGAGAAATGGATTCGTTTCCCTTTCCTCACCGATCGTTGTAGAGGGACCATGCCCTGGATACACAATCGTTTCATCGGGCAGTTGGAGCACCTTGTCTTTCAGCGAACGGATGATCGCTTCGAACGATCCGCCCCAAAGGTCGGTCCGGCCAATGCTACCGGCAAACAAAGTGTCTCCGGCAAAAAGCCGGCCAGGCTCATGACCGATCGATTTCGCAGGATCGACGCCCGGACGGCCCGCCGGCATATCCGAGGGCATATAGAGGCAGACGCTGCCTTGCGTATGGCCCGGCGTGTGCAGCACTTGCGCTTCGAAGCGCCCCCAGCGGATGACGTCTCCCTCCCGCAATAGCTCGTCGACTTCGACCTTTTCCGGCGTCTTGCAGCCGATCCAGGACGCTTGTGCGTCGAGCATACGGTAAAGTTCCAGGTCGTCAGGGTGGATTCGAACCGGCGCGCCCGTGGCTTGGTGAATCCGCTGCAGTCCTCCGACGTGATCGATATGCGTGTGGGTGATAACAATGTCGGAAACACGTAACTTGTGGCGGTCGATGACGTCGAGGATCCGCTCGGCATCGCCCCCAGGATCAATCACAAGAGCGTTGCGAGTTTTTGGATCGCCAATAATATGGCAATTGCACTGCAGCATCCCGACCGGAAGGATTTCATGTATGAGTTTGGATGCTTCTAACATAGATCACAATATAGCATCGGAGGCCCCGCAAGAAACGAATGCCGCACGCTCGAAACCTGGAGATGGGGATATCCGCACCGTGGCGCTTCAATGGGGTCGAGATTGGCGGCTTTCCAGCCCGGGTAACCACCGAAAAAGGTGGCGACACGCGCGGAAAACTAAAACGCATTTATAATTTATAGTGATTCTCACGGCTCGGGCCGCGCCGTTTCCGCCATAGCGCCCCGTGCAAAACGGCGTTCTGCTAAGATGAAATTGCACTCATGGAGAATCCGAAGCTGCCCATGCCCCTTGAAACGCCTTTGCTTGCTCTGCACAAATCCGCAGGCGCGGAAATCGGTGAATATTTTGGCACCCTCCTACCGGCGCGTTTTGGTGATTTTGGAGCCGAATACCGGGCCATTCGCCGTGCAGTTGGTCTGGCGGACTCAAATTCCCGGGCATTCTTTTCCCTTTCTGGGCCTGACCGGCAGCGCTACCTGAATGCCGTCCTGACTTCCAATGTTCGCGACCTCGAAGCGGGGCAAGGCGCCACCGGTCTCCTGCTGACGCCCCAGGGACACATCCTCGCCGAAGTCGAGACACTTGCGCTGGCCGGCAGCATTCTTGCTTCTTCCCATGCCATGGTGAGCGATCGCACGTTTTCCACGCTCGATAAATTCAT
>JBGPXQ010000204.1:0-4976 GCA_041492805.1 Terriglobia bacterium
GGATGCTTCACGAACTGAGAGCCGCGAAAGGTGGCCTCGTCAAGCTGCTGCGCCTGGATCATCGTGCCCATGGCGCCATCCAAAATGACGATCCTCTCCCGAAGGAGATTCTTCAACGCCGCAATTCGTGCCTCTCTTTGATTCAACGACAGGCTTCCTTCCTCACGCAAGACCCGAAACCAGGCGCATCGCCTGGATGCCAGCCATACTCAAAACAACGCGCTGCGAATTTCTCTTTTTAGCTTACCGCAGGGCGCACAATTGCCGCAGGCCGATTCCCCCCTCGACATTAGATGATGAAACCCATGCTTTTCATCAGCCTTCGACCAAACCTCTACGAGAAGAGGTCGAGGATTTCCTCATAACGCTTGAAGGGAGGAATCAGGTACGCGCCAGCAATCCCGAGATTTCGTGCGCCCCGCGCCCAGTCAAGCAGGCGTCTCGCCAAGGCAAAGCCATGGTCGCGCGCGGAGGCCCCTGCGGATTCGAGTTGTTTCAATAATTCTTCAGGAATCACAATCCCAGGCACTTCGTTGTGCAGCCGAAGAGCCTGCTTGTAGCTGCTCAGGGGCCAAAGCCCAACCAGAATGGGAATCGGCGATTTTCCGCCCATCCGTTTCAGAAATCCTTCCCAGTGCTCAGGATCAAAAATGGGCTGTGTCATCGCAAAGTGAGCGCCGGCTTTCACTTTCTCGTCAAATCGCCGCAATTCTTCGTCCAGATCCTCGGCGAGAGGATTCACCGCAACACCAATGGTGAAATTCGTGGCGCCACCAAGATTCTTCCCCGCCCAGTCCGTTCCCTGATTCAAACGCGACATCACTTTTACGAGGCCGATGGAATCCACCTCGTACACGCCGGAAGTCTCCGGATAACTGCCCAGCGATGGAGGGTCGCCGGTAATGGAGAGCACATTGCGCACGCCGCCGATCGTCCAGGCGCCCAGGAGCATCGCCTGCAGACCGATGATATTGGAGTCGCGGGTGGTCAGATGCGGGATCGTTTCAATACCGCGCCTCTCAAGCGCGCCGGCGAGCGCGAGAGCGTCCATTCCCACGCGGGCAAGCGGCCCGCTATTGATGTCGATCGCGTCCACGCGCTTCGAAGCCATCACGTTTCCCACTTGTTCGAGAGTCCGTTCGACGGATGTGCCCTTCGGCGGGTCAATTTCCACAGAAACAACGAACTGCTGCGCCTGGATTTTCCGCCACAGCACACTCTCTGGTTCCCGCGCCGGCACCTGCCGCGTCTCGGGAGCCGCTTCGACAGCAGTGGCCACGCGAGAACCTTTCAAAGGCTGGCTACCTTCCACTGCCTGAGCCATCGCCCGAATGTGCTCCGGCGTGGTTCCGCAGCAGCCACCCAGGATTCGTGCGCCCAGAGTGACTGCTTCACGGGCAAAAAGGTCGAAGTATTCCGGTGAAGATTTTGGATAAATGACACGATCGCCGGCGCGTTGGGGAAATCCCACGTTCGGCATCGCACTCATGGGAAACGATCCCGCGACCTCCGCCAAATCCTGGAGAATGCGCAGATGGTCTTGCGGGCCGACGGAACAATTCGCGCCGATGGCCTGAATTCCCCGGTCATGGAGTGCGGCCCAGGCATCCCGTGGCCGCGTGCCACTGAAGGTGGTTCCCTCTTCTGAGTAGGTAAGCTGGGCAACGATCGGGAGCCGCGAAAACGAGCGGATGGCGGCGATCGACGCAAGGAGTTCCTCGAGATCGCTAAATGTCTCCAGGATAAAGAAATCCACGCCCCGCTCTTCGAGCGCCTCGGCCTGCTCTCGAAAAATTTCCCGGAGTTGTTCAGCCGGCGCCTCGCGTACCTGTCGATTGACGCCCAAGGGGCCGATGGAGCCGGCAATCAGAACTTCGTGCTTTGCAGCCTCCCGCGCCTCGCGCGCGATCTTGACGCCCCGGTGATTGAGCTCAGCGACCCGGTCTTCCAAACCGAATGCACTCAGCTTATTTCGGTTTGCGCCAAATGTGTTGGTCTCAATGATATGAGCGCCGGCTTCGAGATAGGCCATGTGAATGCGAAAGACCGCCTCAGCGCGCGTGGCATTCAATTCGTCCATGCAGCGCTGCGGCCCGAGGGTCTCGTGGAGTAACGACCCCATCGCCCCGTCTGCAATCAGCACCGAATCGCGCAGTCTCTGGTCAAACTCTTCAATCTTCATGATTGATTACACACTCCCCAACCTTGCGCCGCCGCGACGAACGTTCCAGTATACAAGGTCGCTGACGGGCCCGGCATCCTCGGCATTGAAGAATGTGTTAACGGGCTCCGCCACGGTTCCAGACGGCAAATTTGTGAGGCAAATTGGATGGAATCGGCCAAACTGAACGGAACTTGCCGCGCGGCAGGCGCTGCCGGGGAGCGTCCCCTTTCCAATCCCGCAATTTGGTGCGATCGGGAACGTTGCGTTTGGTTCCGGTGTGAATGTGATATTTTAGCTGTCGGTGCGAACGTCGGAGCGAAGCCTGCAGGCTCTGGCCGGGGGCGTTCGGTATGAAAATCGTAGGCTTCTTGTTGTTATTGACAGGTTGGTTGCTGGTGCTGGCCGCGATTGTGCTTCTCGCGTCGCCGGGTTCGCGCGCCGGGTTCGTTCTGGCCGGCATGACCGTGGAAGCCTTGGGACTGACAATTGTCATCCGCTCCCACTTGATCCTGCGAGAGGAAAAAAGATAATGCCCATGCCGGTTCCGGGACTCTCTGAAACAGCGATGATTGTCTGCCTGTTCTTCATCTTTCTAGTCCCATTTGCGGGCGCCGGAATCTCGCTCATCAATGCCGGCCTGGGGCGTTCGCGCAGCGCCGGTCACATGATGATGGCAGCGATTTCCGCCCTCTCGGTCGCGGCAATCGTATATTTCATCTGTGGGTTTGCCTGGCAGGGATTCATCGGGAAGCCGGGTCACATCTTCACTTTGTCCGGTAAGAGTTGGAATTGGATTGCGGCGGAGCCATTTTTCTTTCGCGGGTTGGCGCTCGATGGCTCTCCCGCATCTCTGGCCGCATTGCTGCAAATTTTCTGTGTAGGTTTAGCTGCGTTGATTCCGCTGGGAAGCGGTGCGGATCGCTGGCGGCTCCGGGCGAGCTGCGCTTCCGCGGCGCTCCTGGCCGGCTGGACGTATCCTCTTTTTGCGCATTGGGTTTGGGGAGGCGGCTGGCTCGCGCAACTCGGAGTCAACTACGGACTCGGTCACGGATTCATCGATGCCGGAGGAGCCAGCTCGATTCATGTATTGGGCGGCCTCTCCGCTCTCGCCGTGACTTGGATTCTGGGGCCTCGGCGGGGAAAGTATTCGCCGGACGGCATGGCGCCCGCCATTCCCGGCCATAATGCAGTTCTCGTGTTATTCGGCTGCCTGCTGGCCTTGTTGGGATGGTTCGGGCTGAATTCCGCTGGCGCGATACTATTCACCGGCAGCGCACCGGCGCGGGCCGTGTTGATTGCCGTCAATACGATGCTGGAGGCGGCTGCGGCTGCTCTCACCGCTGCTGTGATTACGGGAATCCGCTTTGGCAAACCGGACGCCTCGCTCAGCGCGAATGGCTGGGTCGGCGGACTCGTGGCCAGCAGTGCCACGTGCGTTTTCGTCGTACCGGCGGAGGCGATTGTGATCGGTGCGATTGCGGGGGCCCTGGTTACCTTCTCGGTGGAGTGGTTCGAACTGCGGCTGGAAGTAGACGATCCGGGAGGCGCAGTTTCAGTGCATGCCATAGGCGGCATTTGGGGCCTCCTGGCTCTCGGTCTTTTCGCTCGTTTCCACGACCCAGTCTTGAATGTTGTCAACGGCGCTTTACCTGTGACGGGTGGCGGCGCCGCTGGACAATGGCTGGCCCAGTTGGTGGGTGTGGCAACGTTGCTCGGGTTTGTGCTGCCGCTCACCTATGGCCTGAACTGGGCTCTGAATCGCCTCTGCCCATTCCGAGTGGCCATCGAAGGAGAACAGCAGGGCATGGATCTCTATGAGTTGGGCGCCGGCGCTTATCCGGAATTTGTCACGCATACGGAAGACTTTATCCCGCGGTAGAACAATCCTTGCTTCTCCCGTGCCTCAGATCTACTCGTCGTGTCCAAACGCAGTCTCACGTGCAGCGCGCGCATCCCTGCTGGAAGAATCTGTTTCGTTCCCCAAATTCATGAAATGATGGTTGCGGTGTCCGAAAGTCAGGCACTATCCAAGAGCTGAACCGTCCACAAATTCACCCTCGCAGGAAGATTGGGGCATCCGCCTGTGGGATCAGGCATCCTTCGGACTACTTGGAATCACCAGTTTCGATTCTTCAACCTTGTGGTCCGAATCCTGCTGGTTTTGATCTTCTGCACTTTTCTTGAGGAGTTCGTAGAGATAGGTGCGACTAATTCCCAATATTTCTGCTGCACGTACCTTGTTTCCGCCGGCGTGAGCCAAAACGCGTTGCGCGTGCAAGCGTGTGAGCTTGTCCATTGACAAATTGACTTCTTCGTTCGAATTTGCCGGCGGTCTTTGATTCTGAATGCGGTCTGGCAGGTCGCGCACATCGATCACGTCGGATTCGGCCATCATGCAGGCGTGCCCAATGACATTTTCAAGTTCGCGAACATTGCCGGACCACGGATATTGCATAAGCAAGGTCTGCGCACGCCGCGTCAGGCCCGCCAAAGGCTTCTTATATTGCACCGCGAAATTTTTCAAGAATTGCCGCTGCAACATGGGGAGATCCTCGCGTCGCTCCGCGAGCGACGGCACTCTTAGTTCGACCATACAGAGCCGGAAATAGAGATCTTCTCGAAACTTGCCCTGGCTCACCATCTCTGGCAGGTCCCTGTTCGTGGCGGCCACTACACGAACGTCTACTTTGCGAACAGCCGGCGATCCCACACGCTGTAACTCTTGGTTCTGCAAGACACGCAGCAGCTTGGCCTGCAAGGGCAACGGCATTTCACCAATTTCGTCCAACAGGGCTGTTCCCCCGTTGGCATA
>JBGPXQ010000153.1:0-6406 GCA_041492805.1 Terriglobia bacterium
CATTGAGCTTTGGTCCTTGTTGATCGAAGTCCCGGATTCGATTCAAGTATTGCTCCACCAATCCGTGACAGGTTAGGGTTCCAGCCTGCATTGCTTGGTGAATGTCACTGATGGAGGTCTCCGTCACCTGAAAGGATTGCGGGGACGCGTGTTCAACCAGGAGCAACAGCCCGACCCCAACCAGGGTGGCTATCATTGTTCGACGCATTCTATTTCTCCTCCGGATTATAGTATTCGCCCTCGCTAAGGCGACGCGCCGGCCATTTTTCCGCACGTCAGATTAATCCGCAAGTCACGGAATCTCCAGATAGACTCCAGATTGGATAACGCAAATGCTTCTAGTCAGGAATCGCGAATCCGTCAGCCGCGTTCCGGACGAGGCGCGACTGGAACCATGCGGCCCTTGTCCAATGTGAAAACGCTTCCCCGCCACTCGATGCGGTTCATGCCGAAGCTGGCCAGCCAGACGAAAAACGAAAGCAGATCGCGTACCGGCAGCAGCCAGAACCGGCGGCGCAGGACGGGATCGCGCAGACCCCAAACGCCCACCGCCCATGCCATTGCGAACCGCAGAGCGAAATACGCACCCAGGTAGGCTGCTGCAACTGCCCCTGATGGGGCTAAACAGGCTGCCGCGATGGCCCAGGGCAGGCCGTGCGTGAACAACATACTGAAGTGGCCGCCTGGACGAATATTGCGGATCCCAATCGCCCAGCGCAACTCGTGCCGCAGGTACACGCCCAGCGTCTGCGACGGAAACGCCATCCAGACCGGCTCGTGCAGCAGCTCGATCCGGTAACCGCGGTCAGCAATGCGGCGGCCTAGCTCGTAGTCGTCCGAGTGCAGGTCGACCATCTGCTCGAAGCCGCCGATTTGGGCAAGGTGCCGCTTCGTCGTGGCCATCGTCGAACCCATCATGAACTTGACGCCCTCGAGTTCACGCGCCACCAGCGCCGCGCCGCAAAACGCCGCGGAGGAACCCACGCAATCCATCGCGGCGACGAATTGCAGATTGTCGATGCCACGGTAGAGCGCCGTCACGCCGCCGACTGTCGGATCCCGAAACATTGCCGCGACGCTGCGCAGATAGCCCGGCTGGACGCGCACGTCGCTATCGGTGATGACCAACATGTCGTGCCGCGCCTCGCGTACCAGACGGCAAAGATTCGAAACCTTACTGTTCGGCCCGAGACGGTCCTTCACCACGATAAGCCGGATCGGCCGGTCGGGAAAATCCGCAATCAATTTCTGTACGACGGGCACGACTGGGTCCACCGCGTCCGCCACTGCAAACAAAATTTCGAATTCGGGATATTCCTGCCGGCAGAAACTCGCGAAATTTTCATACGCGTTGGGATCGAAGCCGCGCAGAGGCTTCAGCACACTGATCGAAGGATCTGCCTCGCCGGCGGGAAGGATCTCCGCGCGCGAGGCGCGATGCGCCACTCGAAAAAACTGCCACGCAGAGTAGGTGCCGACGAGGTAGTAGAACAAAGGGCCAAGCGCCAACCCGAGAATGGTCCAACGGATGAACGTGAATGTGGAGGGCCAGGAAAGAGATGCCGGCAGATCATCCACCCAGGCCATGGCCACGCCCAAGCAGATCAACAGAATTCCCGCCCAGCGCGTCGCGTTCAGCCGCTCGCCGAGAAAAATCTTCGCGCCGAACGCTCCCGCCACGTAGGCCAGCGATGTCGCGGGGATTACGAAGCTTACAGGAAACCAGGAGAGCATCGTCAAAAACGAGAAAAACGATGCCGTCATCAGCAGCACGCCCAGCCAGAGCCAGCTCACGCGGAGAGCGCGCAGAACAAAAGATGCGATCGCGCGCGGCCGGAAATCGTGCACCTCGCCCAACAGCTTCATCGCGTGCGTCAGGCAGATCTCTCCGCCCGTGCCCGTCACCACCACAAAGAGGAGGATAGGGGCGGCGCGCATGTCAGCTCGACTTCGCTGGTTCGGTGGTGCGGTGCGGCGTGCGGTTGATCAAGAGAACGCCCAGGAAAATCAAAATAATTCCAATCCAGCGCGCCGCCGAAACGTGTTCACGCAGGAACAGATATCCGAGCAGGGGTACCAGCCCGTAGGCAATCGCGGAAAACGGCATCACAAAACTGTAATCGGCCCACGAAAGCACGAGCATGTGGCACACCATGAATAGCAACATGAGCGTGATGCCCAGCCAAATCGTTCCGCTCGACAGGACCCGAGCGGCGCCCGCCTCCATCGTCGTCAGACGTGAAATATCCAGATCCCCCACATCTTTCATTCCCTTGCTCAGGATCGTGTTTCCAACCGACCCGAGGAACACGAGCAGGAAAAGGAGCACGTAGGTTTTGGTCTTGTGGGTTTTGGCGGAAGTCATTTCGGACGCAACGCTAGAGAGGCGATCACGGGATCATTCTTGACATTTCGAGGAACCTGGCTTGCCCGCTAGTCCCCGGCGCCCGAGGCGGAAGCTGCCGGAACGGTCTGGGCCATTTCACGCGCGGTCGCCTTGCGCTCGTGCAAGAACTTGAAGAACTCGACGCCTTCGCGAAGCCGCCGCTTCATCACTTCGGGGTTCCGCAGCATCCCGCCAAACAGCGAGAACATTTTCCGAGGGCGGAAATAAAACTTCCGGTAGAATTCTTCGACCGAACTGAAAATGACGGTTGAGTTCAGACCCGGATAGTTCATCGCCGCCGTCTGGATCCCGTGCGCATCTACCAGTTCACCGCTTTGGATTTGCAGCCAGCCTTGCTCTTGCGCCTGGCGATACAACTCGGTGCCCGGATATGGGGCGGCAAGCGAAACTTGAATCGTTTCCGGTTCGATGTCGCACGCAAACTTGATCGTTTGCTGGATTGTTTGCGGCGTCTCGCCCGGGAGTCCGAGAATGAACGTCCCGTGGATGACGATGCCCAGGTCTTTCGCGTTGCGCGAAAACTCCCGCGCAATGTCCAGGCGGACGCCTTTCTTGATGTTGATCAGAATTTGCTCGTCCCCGGATTCATACCCGACCAGAAGAAGGCGCAGGCCGTTGTCTTTCATGATTTCGAGCGTCTTGCGCGGCACGTTGGCCTTCGCATTGCACGACCAGTTCAGTCCCAGCTTTCCCAGGCGCCGCGCGATTTCTTCGGCGCGTGGAAGATCGTCGGTGAAGGTGTCGTCGTCGAAAAAGAATTCACGCACCTGGGGGAAATACTTCTTTGCCAGCGCCATTTCCGCGGCGACGTTGTCCGCGCTGCGCACACGGTAGCGATGCCCGCCCAGCGTCTGGGGCCACAGGCAGAACGTGCACTTCGAGCGGCATCCCCGGCCGGTATAGAGCGACACGTATGGGTGCTGGAGATATCCGATGAAGTAGTTCTCGATGGTCAGGTCGCGTTTGTACACATCCACGACAAACGGCAGATCGTCCATGTTCTCAATCGTGGGCCGAGGCGGCGTGAACGAGACTCGTCCGTTGTCCCGGTACGCGACCCCGCCGACGTCTTTGAGTGGCTTGCGCGCCGCAATCTCCGCGCAGATATAGTCAAACTCCCCGACCGCAACCCAATCCACCGCCGGAGCGGCATTCATCGATTGCATCGGCAGCACACCCACGTGCGCGCCGACCATGCCGATCATGATCTTGGGATTTACTTCCTTCAGGTGCGCGGCAAACTTCGCGTCGTTCGCGAACGATGGCGTGCTCGTGTGCAGAATCGCCAGCTCATAGTCCTTCGCCAGAGGAGCCACTTGTTCGACCGTCAGGCCGTCCGGCGGTGCATCAATCAGACGGCTGCCTGGGACCATTGCCGCCGGCTGCGCCAGCCATGTCGGATACCAAAATGACTTGATCTCGCGCCGCGCCTGGTATCGCGCGCCCGCCCCGCCATCAAAACCCTCATAACTCGGCGGATTCAAAAACAGAGTTTTCATCACTTCAGGCATTCCTACGTTCCCCCTCGTACCGGACTCCCGAACCCGCAGCTTCCAGTGGCTGGAAACAGCATCTTACCCGAAACGCGGCCCTCCCCAACAGGAAAACTCGCCTACTGCAGCACCTTTGCCACCTGCCCGGTCGTACGAAGCAGCTCGAGTTGCGCCTGCTGCCGGGCATAGTTCGCATCGAGGTACGACAGCCATTTATCGTTTTCGTCCAGGTGCGCAGCCTCCAAATCTTTCAGGCTGCCGCGTCCCTGGTCGAATTGCGCCTGCAGAACGCGCAGATTCTCCTGCGAGAGCTGCAGTTCCAGCCGTGCCACCTCCCCAGCGAGATCAGCCTCGCGCACCTGCCTTGCCTTTCGGCGGACGTCGAGCGAAAGCTCGCTGCGTTTTTTCTCAAGCGCCAGATTGGCGGCGCTCAGGTTCGCTTGTGCGAACGCGACTGCGGCCGAAGTGCGGGAAGCAAAAATTGGGATGCGGACTTCCAAGCCAAATATGACGTTGTTCCGCTGAAATTTATTGAAAAAATCGGTGTAATTATTGGTGTTGCTCAAGACGTTGTACTGGCCGATTAGGGCGATCGTGGGCCAATGTCCTCCTCGTTCGCCTTTCAGTTTTTCCTCGCGCGCGCGCCGTTCGGTCTCGGCCTGCTTCAACTCGATATTGTTTGCCATCGCTTGCGCGACCAGGTCTTTCGCTTCGTCCGAGGCGGCGCCCGGGATGTCCTCCGTCGAAACTTCGATCGGCTGGTCCGGCGGGAGCCCCATCATGTCGCGCAATTCTCCGGACAGAGAATCTTCGCGATCTTCCATTTGCGCAAACCGCTGCTCGATTCGCGCAGCCGTAAGCTGGGCGCGCATCACCTCAATGGGCAGCTCACGTCCCGCCTCGGCGCGCTCCCGCATAGCTTCAAGAATGCGTGCCGCGCTCAGCCGTTCGCCGCGTATCAACCCTTGCGCGTGTCGCACCTTCGCCAATTCCAGGTATTCGAGCGCCGCCCGCACCATCACGCCGTCGCGTACGCCCTCCATGGAGAGCCGTTGCTCCTCGGCCCTCTGCTCGGCCGCGCGTTGCTCACCCTTAAGAGGCGGATTGAAGATCTGCTGATCATAGGACAGGCTGAAGATAGCGGGCACTCCCCCGCCTGCCATCAAAGGGAATCCGCTGGTGTATGCGGCGCCTGTTCCAGTATAGAAGTTCGGACGGAACGCTGACCTGGTCACGCCCGTCTCGCGCTGCACCAGGCCGTATTGCAAACGGGCCAGCGCGAGATCACGACTGTTCCCCACGGCCAGGGTGACCGCTTCCTTGAGCGTCAGCTTGCGCGAAATCTCTGTCTCCTGTGCTGGAGCAGCCGAAATGCCGCCCAACACGAGCAGTATGATCCACACCGCGCGTCCCGCACTTTGTCGCCGGATGCCTACAGTGTTCGTTCTATCTACCATGGCCGCATTCTCGCTTTCCCGCCGACTGTCATGTTTTGCCGTTCCACTCATCTATGCCGCTCTCGGCCTTCCATTTCCTTTCTGCGTTGATTGGCCACCAGGCCGGCTATTCGTATCGCAGCGATTCGGTGGGCTGCAGTTTTGCGGCTCGTTCCGCCGGCAGGTATCCGAAGAAAACGCCGACGGAACAGGACACCAGAAACGCCAAGACGACCGACTGCCAGGGGACCGGCACGCGAAGATTTCCAGGTAGCAGCGGCTGGACGATGACAGGGATCGCAACCGCAATGAGAATCCCCAGCACCGAGCCGAATCCGCTGATCAGGAAAGCCTCCAATAAGAACTGGTAAAGAATTTCGCTCCGCCGCGCGCCGATGGCCTTCCGAATCCCGATCTCGCGAGTGCGCTCCTGCACGGTCACCAGCATGATATTCATGATCCCGATCCCGCTGACCAGCAGCGCGATGAATCCAATCAGCACCAGAACTATGGTCAGCGCCAACGCAATTCTCCGCGCCGCGTCCAGGATCGAGCTGAGGTTCATCACCTGATACCGCGCACGCGTGGGATGCCGGCTGCGCAACAGCGCCTCAAGCTGGCGGGTCACCGTGAGGACTCCTTCAGGCGTTCCTGCTTGCGCGTATAGCACCTCGAGTGAGGTATCTCCCGTGTAGTATTTCATCAACGGAAACGGAATCAAGACGGAATAATCCTGAATCTCCGATAGACCGAATGTTTCCACGCGTTCCCGGAATACTCCAATGATCGTATAGCTGAATTCGCCAACTCTCAGGTTGTGTCCGACCGGGTCGGAAAACGGGAATACGAGATTCGCGAGCTGCGTTGTGATCAGGCAGACCCTGCTGCGCGAATACATGTCATCGGTATCCACAAACCTGCCGCGCAAGATCAGCAAGTTGCGGATCTGCTGGAACCCTTCGGTGACACCGACGAGGTTTACGGTGCGCTCGACCGACCCGGCCAGCACCGAACTCTGCATGCCGCGCGTCCCCGCCACGGTTACAACACCCGGGATCGCCGCCTTCGCG
>JBGPXQ010000052.1:0-11181 GCA_041492805.1 Terriglobia bacterium
AGGTAAGGACCAGAACGGGCCCTGGATCGCCGGTAGAAAAAAACCTGTCGCCGTCAAGAAAATGACTGCCCTAGTGGCATTGGTTGCGGTCGCTGTCAGCAGCATGAAGAGTGCGTTTCCCAACAGGACCGAAACGAGCACTGATTTCCGTTTTCCGGTTCGGTCTGAAATGTAAGCGGAGATCAGTAAGCCGATAAACCCTGCTGCGAATGGCAGGGCTGCCACTGCACCCGTGTTCACTAGCGTAAATCCTCTAACCCTGAGCAAATAGGAGGGCAACCATGCTTGGAATCCCCACCACGTCACATCCCAGGTCATGTAAATGAAGAAGAGCTTCCACAATGCCTTGTACTTGGATAGGTCGGAAAAAGATATCCTTTCTTGCCTTCCGCTTTCCGCGCCAATCTCGGCTAATTCATCCTGAGTCATCTTGGGATGTTCTGCCGGTTTGTCGCGCAAATACCAATAAACGGCGAGAGTAATCAGAAATCCCGGGATGGAAACCAGATAGAAGGCATTACGCCAGCCGACCGCTCCCATGATCGAAGCAAAAAAAATCGGAGCAACCATGGGACCGAGCGTGTTGGAAGACATTACCAGACCGTTGGCCCTTGATCTCTCCGCGCTGTTAAACCAAGCTGAAAGCGCCTTAAAGGCCGCAGGAGGATGTATTCCTTCTCCGAGTCCAAAGAAAACGCGCACCCAGAGCAAGCTCGTCAGGTTACGCGCGCTGCCTGTCAATAAACTGAAAATGGACCAGGCGGCGACTCCGAACGTTATTGTTTTCCGCGCGCCGAATTTGTCCGCCAACATCCCGCCAGGAATTTGCATCGAGCCATAACCGATGAAGAAAGCGCTGATGACTGCCCCCATCACGGTGGGGCTCAGATGAAATTCCTGGCCGATAAGGGGAAGTGCCATCGGCATCAGGCTGCGATCGATGTAGGACATCAGCCAGGTTAAAAACAACAGGAAGCAAACCCACCAGCGTACCTTCATCGAGTGGTCCTGGTTATGGACTGAAGGATTTTTCGACGATAACCTGGCCTGCTTCGCCTATCGAAGAAGGGAGCGGGCACTCGCGCTCTAGAAATCGAAACCGTGCGATTGGTCATGTGGCAGAAAATGCGTGCCCAATAGTATCGCAATAAACTGGAGAAATCCGGCGAATAGAGATTCTAATGCATGGCGCATCCTCAGCGTAAGCCGGCTTCGGGCAACGGCTCGGGCTTACAGCGCTCCTTTCTGGAAAGAGGCGCGATAACCTGATAAGCTGCGGCGAATTCAATTCATACAAATTCGCAGATAAGCCTTCACTTTGCGACGAGGGGACACGCAATGAGGCAAAAACCGAAACGGATTGGTCTTGCCATCGTCGGGGCGGGCCGCGTCGGGCTCTTTCGAGGCGAGGTGGCATCGCGCCATGGCGCCGTCGATTGGATCGGCATCGCTGAAAAGAACACGGACCGTGCAAGGGAGGTCGCGGCCAAGATCGGGGCCGACTTCGTGACGGGCGATCACCGGGAACTGCTCAAGCGGCCCGAGGTCACAGCCGCAATAATTGCTACCGACGAGCATCTGCACGTCGATCCGGTAATGAATGCTGTTCAGCGTGGCCTGCCGATGCTGATCGAAAAACCGCTTGCGACCAAACTTTCCGAATCGTTTGCGGTGCTGGAAGCCATCGAGCGATCCGGGGTCGATGCGGTCGTGGGCTATACGCAACGATTCCGCAGGCGTTGGCTCGCCGCGAAAGAAAAGGTGCGCACAGGCGCGTTAGGGGACATAACGCTCGTCACTTCACGCGCTTTCATGAACCGGCTTGTGGCGATAGACAACTACAAGCGAAGCAATGCGCCGGAGACAATCTCACCCATGGTGATTTCCGGCACCCATGCGCTCGATATCGCGATGTGGTACCTCGAGGCCAAGACGCCGGTGGAAGTCTACGCCCGTTCGGTCGACAAAGTTCTTGGGCCGCTCTATGGCGGGATCGATGCCACGGCCGGCATGATCATGTTCAGCGATGGCTGCCTCTATCACCTCAATATTTCGTGGGCGCTCCCGGTCACCTGGCCGGCTGCCGTGTACAGCCTGGAGGTCGGCATTGTCGGCACCGACGGTGTGCTCACGATCGACGATACACATCGCGACATCGTCCTCGCCGTGAGCGCTCCACAATCGGAAGGGTATGCCCCCGACAGCAGCCGCCTCGTCGACTTCATGGGGAGTTACCCGCCCGGCGATATGGCCTTGGGCGAACTGCGCGGACCAATGCGCGAGGAAACCGAGTCCTGGCTCAATCGCGTCGCGCTCGGCGTGTCAACTCCGCATGCAACCGCCAGAGAAGCTCATCATCGTCTGATGATGACGAAAGCTCTCGACCTCTCGGCGAAAAGGCGGCAGCCCGTTTCGCTTCCGCTCGCGCCAGGAGACGAATAACTCGTTCGATGCCCAACAGGAATGGCTCGTCGTGGAGCAAATTCCAGAAGAGTTCACCGCCCAAGCGCGCGATCGTTTACTCACGCGAAACGAGTCGCGCGGATTCGAACGCCATTCAATTTCAAGATTTGATGAATTGCTGCTGTGTGTCGCGTTCTATCCCCTGAGGAAAGCCTCGCCAAGATTGGCCATGGAGATATGCCGCGGAACATTCGTATGGAACGGGCTTGATGGACTCAGCTTCGAGCCGGCCACTCGTCAGGGCTCCACACTCTTGACGGCGGCTGCGGCCGGCGACACCTGGTGTCGCTTCGTCGGCAAGGGCATCGCTATGAGTCCCCACGCCATTAGCGCCGCAAGAAATGCCAGCGCGGCGCTACCGTAGAACACAACGGTCCAGGAACCGGTCTTTTCGAACAGTAGCGCAGCCAGCCCTCCGCCTAGAACCGACGACACGCCTTTCGAACTATACAGAAAGCTATAGTTAGAGCCGGCGTTACGCGCGCCAAAGAAATCCGCCGACGTCGCGGGGAAAAGCGAGTAAATCTCGCCCCAGGTAAAAAACACGATGGCCAAGCATACGATGAACCCAGTGGGAGAACGCCGTCCCACCCCCAGAACGCTAACGAGGGCGAGCGCCTGGATAAAAAATGCTATTACCATCGTCTGCCCGCGTCCCAGATAGTCTGACACCCAGCCCCAGAAAAGGCGGCCGCCGCCGTTTGCAATCGGATTAATCGTCAGTGCGAGAGTGAACACCACCTTGCTTATGCCGAGCGTGTCGGCCACCGCGCCGACCTGGGCAGTGACCATCAGCCCGCCGATTCCCATCATCAGCATCATCGCGTAGAGCACGTAGAATTGAGGAGTTCGCAGCATCTCGAGCGAGGTAAAATGCTCCGCATGGCTTCGTAACTTGAGCCGGCTCGGGGCCTTCTTACCCGCGATTTGGGGATCGCTTGGATCAGGATTCTTCAGAAACTGCGCAGCGCAAAAAATGATGAGTCCCTGTGCAACGCCTGTGTACAGGAAGGCGGACCGGTAATTCTGCACGCGAATAACGTAAGCCATCATAGGGATAAACAATGCGGCGCCGGAACCAAAACCCGCTGCAATCAGACCAGAGGCAAGCCCCATTTTGTCCGGGAACCATTTGACTCCCGAGGAAACCGAGCCGCAATAGACCAGCGCCGCCCCCAACCCTGCGATCGAGTACATTGTGTAAAGCTGCGTCAGGGTTGTTGCCCGGCCCAATCCGGTCCATCCAAACCCGCAAAGCAACGCGGCCACGGACATGAAAATGCGAGGGCCGTACCGGTCAATGAGCCAGCCTGCAAGCGGCTGCATCCAGGTTTCGAACGCGATGAAGAGTGTAAATCCCCACTGAACCTGGGACAGCTTCCATCCGGTAGCGCCCATAATCGGCTTTACGAAGAGAGCCCATGCATATTGAAGGTTCGCGATCATGATCATCGCGAACACGGCCGCAATGAGTCGACCCCAGCGATTCATCTTCAAGTTCCCCTTTCAGAATGCCAAATACGCTTGCTCGCGATCGGCTGGCGCGTTCTGACCGACATCCGGTCCAGCAGCCTCGCACGGGCGTAAACAGCGTGAGTATTTGGCATGGATACGCCGCGCTCCACGCGAAACCTGGAAGACTCACCCGCGATATGGGATGCGGGATACCGCCTCAGGCAAAATCACTGCCGTGCGTTCTGCTGGGGCGGCGTCCAAGAGCTCAACGAGGGTGCTCGGATTGGACATAGTTCTTGTTTCCACTCCGGTGCGACATAGTATCAAATTTGGACGCCATGGTTGTCCCCACTATAAACTCTGCCCATATTCTAGCGGTTGAAGTTATGGCTCGCAGAAATTTGGCTCCCTTATCAGGCTTGAGATCCTTTTTCCATTTTTTTTCGCGCTCCGTTGCTGCCAGTGACGACAAGCGGCACTCTCCGCCGGGATATTTGCCTTGCGCCACCATTTTTCACACTTCATTGATCCGCGGCATGTAGAATGACAAGGAATTCCACCCATCACCAACCATTTCAGCGGAGGAAAATATGACATTCTCAGGCAGGGATATGGATAACCTTGGTTCGAATCTGCGGCTTGCGGCCGGGAAGAATTGGCGTTTGTCCGATGCCGGTAAGGTCTTGGCCGGAATCCTACTGGTTGTTGTCGTGTATATGTCGATTGCCTACGTGCCCGCCGGGCACGTTGGAGTGCTCACGTTCTTCGGCCGGGTCACAGGCGACATCCTGCCCGAAGGCCTGCACTTCGTGAACCCACTGAAGGTGAACAATACGCTCTCCGTCCGCACGGTCGAGATGAAGGAAACCGCTTCGGTCCCTTCCAACGAGGGCCTGATCATGACGCTCGACACATCTTTGCTTTTTCGCCTGGACGCCCATAAAGCCGACGAAGTGTTCCGCACCATCGGCCCGGATTACACAGACGTTGTTGTCGACCCCAATCTGCGGTCTGCCATCCGGGCCGTGACCGCGACGCACAGCGCCAACGCCCTGTATACCGGAGGACGCGAGGAAGTCGCCGCAAAAATTCAGGAGGAGCTGGGCAAAATCTTGAATGCGCGTGGAATCGTCGTGGAGAGCGTTCTTCTGCGTGACGTTCAGTTACCCGCGATGCTCAAGACTTCCATTGAAGCCAAGCAGCAGGCCGAGCAGGATGCGCTGCGAATGAATTTCGTCCTGCAGAAGGAAAAACAGGAGGCCGAGCGCAAGCGTATTGAGGCGCAGGGAATTTCCGATTTTCAACACATTGTCTCGCAGGGCCTCAGCCAGCAATTGCTCGAATGGAAAGGCATCGAAGCGACCGAGAAACTGGCAACGAGTACGAATGCAAAGGTAGTCATCGTTGGCAATACGCGCAACGGACTCCCTTTGATCCTGGACCAGAAGTAACACGGCTCCGGAGTCTCGCCGGATGCGTCAAGGTGTTCGGGCCAATGCTCCACAACTCTTGTTGTGATGGGAAAACTATTTCCTCGTGTCTTCTGACTCGGGTCCTTGCGGGTGCGTTTATTGCGCGGAACCAGTTGTAGAAATATCCCGACGGGCGCCGAAGCGGCGAAGGATGTTGCGTGTGGCCTTCTGTACGGCTGGATTTTCGTACCTCTTTCCGCCGATCTCCGGGTCGACAAGGCCCCAACTCCACTGCATCGTACCTGTCGCCACGACCGTGCTCCCCGATGGCACAGTATAGACCACCATATCCGCGTACCGCGTGTTGCCGCGAAACGGGTAGGGAGAATGCGCGATTCGCTGCGCTCCCGCCGGGGTGTGATCGGAGCTTCTGTCTACCTCGTACCCGAGAAGGCCGGGCAGATGGTCTCCGTTCTTGAGCCCAGTTCCCTCGAATACCCAGTTCGAAGCATCCGCCACGACAAAGTCGCTTTGAACGGGGTCCGACTCGTACATCACGCCCACGAGCGCATCTTCAGGCCGATCGACGGGATGAGAACGAAACTTCACTGTCGTCAGACGCTGTTTGGAAAGATCGTCCGAGTGCGACATGGGATCGGAATTCCGATTCTTATAACAAATGATTGTCCTGTCCGGGTCGCCTGTAATCGGACTCGGCTCGAATCGGATCTGCCAGTACGCCACATTGGCTCCGAAGAATGCCAGGTTGACACCATTGTCGCGCGCGGCTTCGATGTCGTCCCGCATCTGCCAGGACCAGTATTCATCGTGCCCAGTGGAAAGAAACGCTTTGTGCAACGACAGCAGGTCCCCGCGCTCGTGTGTGTCCACGTCAGTGGTGTAGGTCACGTCATACGCTTCTTTTTCCAGGAACCGAACCAGACTGAGTTCCCAGTAAAGCAACTGCCCCGTCCCGTATCCGTGCAGGTACGGACGGTTGAAGGAGACCTTGGTCGCGCGTGGTTTCGAATAGAGCGACCTGCCGCCCCAATCGTTGTAGGCCTGGTACGTTGTCACGCTTGATTGGAACAGCAAATCAGAGGAACGCTGGTCATCACGCACCACGAAAACGATGTAGCTCTGTTTTCCACTGGTCCCTGCCGTCAGCCTCGCCACGTAGATACCGCTGGGCCAATCCGTGGGATCAGGCGTATTGGGAACGTGGAGAACGTACGGGTCCTGCCAATCACATTCGATGAGCCCGGAGGCAGAATCCACTACGGGCGGCGCCTGGGCCAAGCCGCGCCGCGCGATGGCTGCCGTCATCCTTTTCATGCCTCGCCCGCCGTACCACCCTACCCGAAGCACCTCAATCGTGTAGCTTGGCTCCTTCGTGTTGACGTACAGCTTGATATCTTCGCCGCGATTCAAACTTGCGGCTGATGCGTATCCTTCGATCTCCCCGTTCGTCGCGGGATCTGCAAGTTGAATGGATTCCACCGCAGGCCTGGCACTTTCCAGGGACGCAAATGTCGGGATAACTGGGTCAGTTGCGGTGATGCAGCCGGACGTGAATAGGCAAGCCTGTAGCACCGCCAGCAGCAGGATCGTCCAACTGGAACCTGCGAGGCCCCTGCCACACGAGCAAACAATCTGGCTTGCATCACCGGCAGGCCTGCGCCTCCCGGCGTTCTTTATTCTCGACAAACTTTCACTCACTTCCCTAGGAACGAGAGGACCGACCGCATGGAGTGTCTGGAGTATAAGACAATCGCCTCAAAAAAAATGGAACTTTTTTCGAAAGGTCACTATCCCGAATCTGAGGTTCGTACGAATGCTTTCGCCACATATTCGCTCCGAGTGGGCGGCATGGAGCTAGTCTGTGCGAAGGTTGTGGGACACACAATGGCCCATCAGGACTGGGAGTCCCGTGATGCAGGCACCAAGCTCACGTAGTACGGCGATTCAACTAACTGTGAAATCTGAGGAATTCCCTGCCGTTTTCGACGACGAGGGGTATCCGTCGCCAGTGGATTTGCCGCGGGTCGAACCGGGCTTGGCTCGCGCACCCGCAATCACTCGCCACGCGCGCAATGTTTCTCCCACAGTCCACGCTTGTGCAATGCACCCGTTCGGTGCAAACGGCACATCGCCGTCAAAGATTTCGCTCGCTGTTCCGAGCCCGGCGGCGGCGACGTGGTTCAACATCGGTTCAAGAAACGACGCCGCTGCGTCAGGATCCTGATAAACGCGCAGGTGCGCAAGAGCGAATGGACCGAGGAGCCAGCCCCATGCCGTGCCCTGGTGATAGGCGGCGTCGCGCTCTTGCGGCTTGCCTGCGTACCGCCCCCGGTAGCCGGGCTCGCCGGGCCCGAGGCTGCGGAGGCCGAATGAGGTGAGGAGTTGGCGCGCGCACACGTCGACTACGGCCTGCTGCTGCGCCGGCGTCAGAGCGGTCTCCGGCAGCGAGACGGCAAAGATTTGATTTGGGCGCAATGACGCATCGCTATCCCCGGAGCCCGCGGGGCCATCGATCACGTCGAAGCAAAATTGCTTGGCGGGATTCCAAAACCGCGCAAAGCCGGTCCGCGTGCGTCGTGCGAGGTCTTCATAAGCATCCGCGTCCCGCCGGCCAAGGGCGCGCGCAAATCGGGCCATAGTGGTTGTGGCATTGAGCCACAACGCGTTCACCTCGACCGGTTTTCCAATGCGTGGCGTAACGATCCAATCGCCAACCTTTGCGTCCATCCACGTCAGCTGTACGCCCTGTTTCCCGGCGTAGAGAAGTCCGTCGGCTGGATCCATGTGAATGTTGTAGCGCGTGCCGCGCAGGTGCGCATCCACGATGCCGGAGAGCACAGGAAACAGGTCGCGCAGCAATCCGGTGTCGCTCGTCGCATCGAAATATTCGCGGACGGCCTCGAAGTACCAGAGCGTCGCATCGACGGTGTTGTACTGGGGCGCTTCTCCCGCGCGAGGGAAATTGTTAGGCAGCATTCCCTGGCTGACAAAGGTCGCGAAGGTTCGCAGGATGTTGCGCGCAAGCCAGGGGCGTCCGGTTGCGAGACAAAGCCCCGGAAGCGCAACCATGGTGTCGCGCCCCCAGTCGCCAAACCAGGGATACCCGGCCAGGATCGTCCGTGCATCTGCTGCGCCATCAAGCGGCCGGGCCACGATGAATTGATCCGCAGCGAGCACGAGTTGCTGAATCGCCGGCGGCGCCGTTGGCGCAGTTTCCAGGTTTTCCGCTGAAAAACGCTCGAGCAAGGAGCGCGTTTCTCTCTGGTGCGCTGCGAGAGCATCCTCGCCATTCAGGGAGGGTCCCGCCTCCGTGCTGGCGACAATCGTGAGCGAATTTCCCGGAGCAAGCGTCGCGGAGAATTCTCCGGCAAATAAATGATCCGTGTGGTCACAAAGCCCGCGTGCGCGTTCCGAGACGAGATCGAAATTGCGGTACCACTCGTGGACTGGCCGAGCCGCGGCAGACGCACTCAGCAGATAAAAAGGGACCGCGCCGTCGAAGGCCGTGACGCGCAACCCATGTTCGACTGGTACGATGTCCATGCGCCGATTGCTTGCGTCCGTCGTGCAGTGTTCTTCACAATAGTCCACCAGCGCCTTGATCGACAAGTTGATCGGAGCGCTGCCTCGAACAAGCCGAAACACGATGTATGTGGTGTTCTCGCCGGAGCGCATGAAAATGCGCTTCTCCAGCAACGCATCCGCGAGCGCAAACGTCCAGACCGGAGTGGTACCCTCCAAGCGAAAGCGCTCGATGTGGCGGAAACCTTCAGGCGCCACCCCTCCCCCAACCCAGCGATTGGTGGCAAGTTCGAAGCGCTGGGCGCCGTACTGTACGGCCTCATCGAGCTTCGCCAGCAGAAGTGTGCGGCCCAACGGTGGCTGCAACGCGGCCACAAGCAGCCCGTGGTAACAGCGGGTCTGGTGGCCCGCTATCGTCCCAAAGGCGTATCCGCCGATACCGTTGGTCACAAGCCACTCGCGCGACTCCGCGGAGGCGAGTTCGCAGCAGATATCGCGGCCAAAATCGACCACGGAAGGAAACTCAGAGACCGGATTATCGGCCGAGTGTCGCACACATGAATCATGAGACGTTCGCGGCGTTTGGGCCAGAGAAAAATGGATTGTTCACGCGTTGGGACTACGTGGCCACAGGTGATGAATTTCTAGCTGACGGAATGAACTCGTAAAGTAGCGAGGAGTTCGCGCAAGACGTCGAAATCGATGGGCTTGGTGAGGCAAGCGTCACATCCTGCATCCTGGGCGCTTTTCTTGCCCCGTATTGAGGCATCCCCACTGACGGCCACGATCGGAATATGGGCCAAATGTTTTTGCTTACGCGCCCAATGAATCAACGTGAGCCCGTTGTTACTCGCTAGATGAATGTCCAGGAGCGCGATTTCTGGAAGGGGCTCCGCGGCAATGTTTACGAACCCCGCTTCGAGACTATCTGCGAGCAAGACCTCGTAGCCTTCGATCTCTAGCCAGCGACCCAGGAATCCACGAAACAGAGGATCGTCTTCCACTACGAGAATGCGATGCTTCATCTTGTCTCCCCAATACTGGCGAATTTTCTTTCGACTTGGCGAAACTACCGCCGTTGAACGGCACGCCCGTCCAAACATACAAAGATCCGGATGCTCTAGGTCGCGAGTCGAACCAGCGGGCAGGAAGGGGTGCGAGTAAGACCCGGGTGAAAAGATCAGGAACCCCGCCGAAGCCGCAAAGCCCGATGGAATGTTCTGACCGGAATTACTCTAAGCCGACTGCGAACCGGCGGCAACTATTTTCAAATCTATGGTGATTCACATAACACTATGTGAGGTAGAGATACGATACAGAAAGCCGGGTTGGATCAGCTTCCCACGGGTGCGGGCTCTACTTGGAGCCCGCGAGAAAATTGGATTCGAGCTTGGGCGCCCAGTGGGAGAGATGATTGAGCGACGTTTCGTGCGTGCGGTCGAGTTGGAGCGGGGTCATCGAAATCGCTCCGTCGAAAACGGCGGCATAATCGCTTTCCGGATCGAGTCCTTCGATGTGCTCCTGCTCGTGCAGCCAGAAGAACGTGCGGCCGCGCGGGTCGGTGCCCTCCTGAAGAACGTTGCGCGTGACCTTCTTGGACTGGCGCGTGAAGCGCACGCTGCCATTCCAGGTGAGCGGCACATTCACGTTGAGCAGGACGCCTTGCGGCATGCCCTCCGCCAGAACCAGTTGCGCCAATTCGCGCGCGAATTTCGCAGCGTGTTCGAAGCGAAAAGCCCTTCCCTTGTGCGCCACCGAAATCGCGATCGCCGGCACATGGTTGATCGCCGCTTCCATTGCCGCGCCCACAGTGCCCGAATAGAACACGTTTTCACCGAGGTTGCCGCCGCGGTTGACTCCGGAAATCACCAGGTCGGGCCGGTTGGGCAATAGCTTGTGGATCGCGAGGATCACGGCATCGGTCGGCGTGCCTTCAACCGACCACTCGCGCTCCGCGACCTGCTCCCAGAAGATGGGCTGCCGCAGAGTCAGCGACTGCGCGGACGCGCTGCGCTCGTGGCTCGGGGCGACAACGCTGATCGTTCCCACCCCCTCCATCGCGTGGACCAGGGCGCGCAAGCCTTCCGCTTGGATACCGTCATCGTTGGTAATCAGAATGTGTGCCATTTATGGCTTCGGGTGCGGGCTTTACTCTTGCGCTGAACGCCCCGGCCAAGCCGGGGCGTGAAACCCGCTGGAATAGTATAAAGGGGCGGCCGTACCAATGTGGGCCGGGAAATCTTCTCGGAAGTTGCTCCTTGCGTGCGCAAAACACTGGCCGGCCACCCAGGAAGATCCTGCACCGGGG
>JBGPXQ010000243.1:0-4007 GCA_041492805.1 Terriglobia bacterium
AAGCGATTCGCGGACCGCAATGCGCGGGGCTGCTCGTGGGAAAGAAAGACTTAGTCGCCTACGCACTACTGAACAACAGTCCGCACGAAGACACGCTCGGCCGCAGCCAGAAAGTGGGTAAGGAAGAAATCGTCGGGATGGTCAAGGCGCTCGAATCCTACTTGAAGGAAGATCACGAGGCGCTGAACAAGGAATGGCAACGCCGCCTGGATTTTGTCTCCAGCCAGGTGACAAAAATTCCGGGGGTGACGACCTCTTTTCCCACTCCCGAAATCGCCAACCATGTTCCCCACATGCACATCAAGTGGGATCCCGTTCGCATCAAACTTACGCCGCGCGAAGTCACCACTGCCCTGCGCGGCGGAACACCGTCCATCGTTCTTTCTTCGGGAGAGCGTGGCGAAGCTTTGTCCATGAATTCCTTCATGCTGAAGCCCGGGGAAGAAAAGATCATCGCCCAGGAATTGGCGAGATTCCTAAAGGCACACACTGCGTAAACGAATCAGCGCTGTCGTTCGCGTCTCTGATGAAACTTTATCCCGGGAGCCTCCGCGTACCCATTATCAGTAGGCATCGAGGGAGTCTGCATGGTTGAACGTGCGAAGAGTCGCGTGCGCTGGTTTCTGGTGCTCTGGTTATTTATTCTGAGTGCGGTCGCATACCTCGACCGGATCAATCTCTCTATCGCCGGAAGTTTCATTGCCACAGAATTCCACCTTACCAACGTACAGCTAGGTTCGCTGACCAGCGCCTTCTTGCTCGGCTACGCGTTTTTCCAAACCGTGGGAGGATGGCTCGCCGACCGCCTCGGATCGCGGCAGGTGCTCGCCTTCGGCGTCGTATGGTGGGGGATTTTCACTTCTCTTACTGCCGCCGTTCCACCCGGGATCATTTCAGCGGTTCTGGTTCTTGCAGCAGCTCGATTTCTTCTGGGAGCAGGGGAAGCGGTCCTGTTCCCCGCCTCCAACCAATTCGTTTCACGTTGGATTCCCTGGCAGGAGAGGGGAAGAGCCAACGGTCTGATTTTTGCCGGCGTGGGCATCGGCGCGGGCGCCACGCCATTCCTCATCACCTACATCATGACTCACTATGGCTGGCGATGGTCGTTTTGGCTGAGCGCCGTCATCGGGCTCGCCGTCGGAGCAATTTGGTATCTCTTTGCGCGGAATACGCCGGAAGAGCATCCCAAAGTCTCGCCAGCGGAACTAGAATTCATTCAGGCGGGGCGAACGGTTAGGCCCTCGACCTACTCCCGCACGGCCGAAGGATCGAATCAACGTAGCGTCGTAGCCGGTGACCGCATTCCGTGGATGAACATCCTCTCCTCGAAGAATGTTTGGGCCATTACCCTCGCCTATTTCTGTTTTGGCTATATCGCGTGGATTTTCTTTACCTGGTTCTTCATTTACCTGGCCACAGTGCGGGGCTTGAATCTGAAGGCTAGCGCTTCCTACACGACACTTCTCTTTCTCTCTATGGCCGCATGCAGCCCCCTGGGCGGCGCGATCAGCGATAAGCTCACGAAGCTCTATGGAAAACGTGCTGGACGCTGCGGCATCGCCGTGTTCGCGCTCGTCTTGACCGCCGCCTTCCTTTCGTTTGGTTCGCAAGTGCAGAGCGCCGGGCTGGCCAGCATCGTGCTCGCCGGAGGTGCGGGCGCACTCTATCTTTCGCAAAGCTCGTTCTGGTCGGTCACCGCCGATATAGCTTCCGGTTCCTCTGGCTCCGTCTCCGGCTTCATGAACATGGGCAACCAATTCGGGGGAGCGCTCACCGCCTCACTGACTCCGTTTCTTGCGTCTCGATTTGGCTGGACCACGTCTTTTCTTGTGGCTGCGAGTTTGTCGGTAGTCGGTGCCGTGGCGTGGTTGTTCGTAGATCCCGAACGCGGTCTGTCGCCCGAAGCGCACCTATCTTCATCCGGAGAAAAAAGCTAAATCTCACTGCCGATATGCCTGCCGCAAGGAAACCGCTCCGGAGTCTCGACACAGTCTACCCGGGTCGAGGGAGCCGCTATTGTTATGCAAGCAGGTAAGTTCTTCCTCACAAGATTGGTAACCGGCCGAAAATCCGCGTTCCAGTTACGTTCCAGTTGGGCGCAATCTTGCCGTGTTCTGCGTTTCTGGCGTCTCAAAAAATCAATAACTTACGTGTTTTCAACAACCGTGAATATTCCGACTCCCCCCGCCTCCACCATTCTTTCTTCTTGATTTGAAAGGAATTGTACGGGGGAATTCTTCTGTGTATTAGTCGTCTACATCACTTCGGCGGTCTCGTCGTTTTTCGCGTTTTTCACCTTGGATGAAATCGATGTGTTACCTACTGTGACCCGGACTTAGAATTCCAGCACACACCCAGGGTGTTTTTCTTTCCGGTAGATCCTGAATTGCAGATCCAGCAACTCGCAGATTATCGAATTTTAACTTGACAATAATCGAATCGGGTCGTTAAATGCTACCTAACTCTCCCGCCCGAATCGCTTCCCGAGTAAGGAGCAGATGCGCCATGGGATTACTCGCTGAAAGTACCACCTTCACGCTCGACAACATGGGTCGCTTTCTTTGCAACACCTTGCAGGAAGCGAGTGACACTGCAGCCGTGACCGTGGCCGGAAGGCCGCGCGGGTTCGACGTTATTATTGTTGGCGGGGGCACCTTCGGCGCCGTGATGGCGTCAAGGCTGTTTCTCAACGACGCCACGCACAGCCGCCGGATTCTGGTATTGGAATCCGGACCGTTTGCACTTCCCGAGCACTTTCAGAATATGCCGTTTTTAGGCGGCACGCCGGACTTCCGCGTGCCCTGGGACAGCCACCCGGCGTTGGGCTACGCCGGACTGCTCTTCAGCATTGGCGGACGATCCCTCGCCTGGGGAGGCTGGTCGCCGCAACTGCTCGATCAGGAGTTCAAGAACTGGCCCAGCTCTTTGGTTGCTGCTCTCACCGATCCCTACTTCCGGCAGGCTAGCGACCAGATCGGCGCCACCGACAGCAACGACTTTGTCTTCGGCCGGCTGCACACTGCCCTGCGCCGCCAACTCTTCGATGGATTAGCCAAGTCCACTGCGTCGCCTCTCGCGATCAAACTGGCTCTTTTGCCGGACCATCCCGCCGTTCGGTATGCCGGGCTAGAGGCTGTGGGGGATCTGGCGTTCGCTGCGACCGCGGCAAGCGGAGGCTCGACGACGACTACGGGAAGCGCAGCGGTCAGTGATGGGCAGCTTCGTGACCTGCTCGGCCTCAAGCCCAGCGACAAGACTTCGCGGGCGGACATGCTCAACTTGCTGAAGCTGGAGGCGCCCTTGGCGGTGCAGGCGCGCACCGAACCGGGTTTGTTCCCCTTCAACAAATTCAGTGCATTGCCAGAGCTCATCAAGGTCGCCCGGGTGGCTGCCGGAGAGACCGGCGGCATCGGCCCGCAAGCCGACGCCCGCAAGCGTTTGATGATTGTCCCCAAAGTCCCCGTGTTGGACATCATCACCGAAACACAGAGCGACAACTGGGTGCGCGCCACGGGTGTGCGCGTCAAGGACATCGATGGCATGGAAAAGGTGATCCCACTCGCCCCGCCCTCCAATGGGAGTCAGAGCGTGGTCGTGATCGCGCTCGGCACCATCGAGAGCACGCGGTTGTCAATCAACACATTCAAAGATTCCCTGGCGGGGCGTGCCGCTCAGCGCATGGGAAAGAACCTTATCGCACACTTGCGATCCAATCTAACCATTCGCGTCCCCGTCGCCTCGCTGGCATCCCTGCCGGCCTCCACGCAGTCCTCCCTTCAGGCCTCGGCTTTGTTTGTGAAGGGGAAAGCCAACATCGCGGGCGAAGACCGTTTCTTCCATCTGCAGATTACGGCCTCGGGCCTGAATAAGTTGGGGCAGGACTCCGAAGCTGAGTTGTTCAGGAAGATCCCCGATACCGAGCAACTGGATGCCATGCTGCGCGCTGGCGACACGCACGTAGTGATCACACTCCGGGGCATCGGCGAAATGACGCCGCAGAACTCCGA
>JBGPXQ010000199.1:0-5131 GCA_041492805.1 Terriglobia bacterium
CGGTACGTGGCGGAGAGGGTGGGATTTGAACCCACGAGCCCGGTTTTGCCAGGCTACCCGCTTTCGAGGCGGGCTCTTTCAACCGCTCAGACACCTCTCCGCTGTCGTTCAGCCATTCTAACGGAGGCGCGACGGCAGGGCAACGCCGGACGTTCTACTTGCTGCGATTCCACAACCGAAATGGCAAGAAAGCGGGTACACGCTTCCGGTACGCAGCGTAGGCTGGGTCAAACCTTACAGCCAATTCCCGCTCCTCGAGGCGAATGACGCCGAGGGCCAGCACCCACCACACAGCCAGCACGGCCCACAAGCGCAGCGTCCCTCCGAGCAATGCGGCTCCCAGGACCGCGCAAAACATCCCTGTGTAACGCGGGTGCCGCACATGTGCGTACAGCCCGCCGGTGAACATTTCTCCCGTCCCGGTAAGTTCCGCATGGCCGACAAGTCGCCGGCTGCCCAGTTCGCGCTCCACGCGCAAGAAAAGGTAGATTTCGGCGCCGATGAGCGCAAATCCGGCAGCGATCACCAACCACGAGGGTTGTGTCGCGGCCAGAAGCAGCGGACGATAGATCCACAGCAGTGTCCCGCCCGCAGTCCACGCCGTGAGGCCCGCGATCCAGAAGGCGGCGCGAACGCGGTTTCGCCAAAAAGAATTAAACGGATGGAGAATCAGCCAATAGATTGGAATCGGGAGCTCGAAGAACAGGACAAATCCGGTGACCACATGCAGGAATCGCATTCAACTCGCTTTCTAATCTTTGGTACCAAACAACGCGTGCAGCGGGGAGTAACCGATGAGGCCCAAGACCAGGGCTGCGCCGCCCAGCGCGAGCCAAGTCCATTGCGTCCAACCCTGATCAGCGCCCCATAGCCCCCAGCTCGCTATAGCAGCACCCGCCACAACGTAAAGGAGACGCGCCATTCCCGCTACATTTGGTTCTGCTGCCATGCGCTGCCCCTTCTTTGTTCGTGCCCCATTACGACGCCACGCATCTTAACAGAAGATTCGTTGCGCACCGGACGTTCGGATAAGACGGTATTGACGCCGCTTGCGTTTCCGTGGACGATGCTGCAGCAGCTTGGAGACCCGTATTCCGGCGGGCTCAATTTCTGGCGGGCTTCAAGCAAAGCCCGCTCCCGGCAGAGTCCGCACCCTCAGGAGGCACTCGTGAGCACTCTCGAAAAGACTTCATGGAAATCGATGGAAGTAGAAAAGCTGAACGATACGATCTCCCGCCAGATGATTTCCGGCGACAATGCGACAGTTTCGCAACTTTTTCTAAAGCGCGGCGCCGTCGTTCCGCGCCATTTCCACGTCAACGAACAGTACTCGTGGATTATGTCCGGCGCACTGAAATTTGTCTTCGATGATCGTGAAATCGTGGTTGGCGCGGGCGAATTCCTATTGATTCCGCCGAACGTACCCCACTCCGCCATTGCAATGGAAGATACCGTGGACGTCGACATCTTCGCTCCGCGCCGGGAAGACTGGATCCGGAAGGAAGACGCGTACCTGAGAAAATAGGGCGCGCACTCGTGCGAACGACAGGGTAGAAACGCTCCGGCCGAATGTGCGTCTAAATAGAAACCGGAGCGAGCCAGGCCTATCCGGCGCGATCAGCGAGGGTATAAGATGTATATTGCGGCGGTTGTCGCGACGTGGTGAGGCACGAATGAGTTCATCCTGGAAGAGACTGCATCAACCCCCGATACTGGCCCCGATACGGGCCGCGATTCTGGCAGCGATCGTTCTAGCTATCGCGGCGATGTTCGCGGCAGCTGCGCGCGCGGACCGGCCGTACGCACCTAGCCGCGACTACCACCTGCAGAACGTGCGCGTCTCGCTGCGTTTTGATCTCGATCAACGCAAGGTCATCGGTGACGTGACGCACACGCTCTCCTCGCTGCGTGACGGCCTGACCCACCTGGACTTTGATTGCGCAGACCTCACCATCTCCAGCGCCCGAGTCAACGGCAAAGACGCCGCGTACGAACTGCGCGACGACAAGCTTCGTGTGAATCTCGCGCAACCCGCGAAAGCTGGAGAGAATTTCGAAGTGAATCTGCGGTACGAAGGCAAACCCACGACCGGGCTCTACTTCATCTTTCCGGATAAAGACGATCCCGGCCGGCCCAAGGAAATCTGGACGCAGGGTGAAGCGGAGGACACGCATCACTACATCCCCATCTACGATTACCCGAACGATCGCACGACCACCGAAATGATTCTGACCGTGCCGGGCAACTGGCTCACCGTCTCCAACGGAAGGCTCCTGGGTGTCCAGGATGCGGCGGGCGGGCTGAAAACGTGGACGTGGCGGCAATCCTTGCCGGTTTCGACCTACCTGATTTCATTCGTTGCCGGAGAATTCAAGGAGAAGAAGGACACCTGGCACAATATTCCGGTCGCGTACTACGTCCCTCGCGGGCGGGAAGATACGATTGATTCCACGTTCAGCCACACGAAGCAGATGCTCGATTTCTTCTCGGAACGATTCGGAGTCGCGTATCCCTGGGAACAGTACGCCCAGACGGCAGTGGACGACTTCGTCGCGGCCGGCATGGAGAATGTAAGCGCGACCACGCTCTCCGCGCGCGACATCGTTCACGCCGATCTTGCGGCAGAGAGATCCGAAGCCGCGGACAACCTCATCTCGCATGAGATGACCCATCAATGGTTCGGCGACCTGGTCACATGTAAGGATTGGACCAACACGTGGCTCAACGAAGGCTTCGCGACGTTCGGCGCCACCTTGTGGGAGGAGCACTATTACGGCGCGGATGCCGCCGCTTACCGCTACTGGCGCGAACAAAATGACTGGATGCCTTCGAAGGAGCTGTTCTCGATTCCCATCGTCACGCGCGACATCAACGATTCAGTCGAATATGTCGGCAACGTGTATGACAAGGCCGGCTGGGCGCTTCACATGCTCCGCGAGCGGCTTGGAGACGGCGCATTCTTCCGCGCTCTCAAGCATTATCTCGAAGTCAACCGCCTCCAGAATGTAGTGACAGCCGACCTGGTCAAGGCGATCGAGGAATCAACGGGCACCAACGTCGATCCATTTTTCGACCAATGGATCTATGGCGCCGGCGCCCCGCGCTTCGCGGTAAAATCCACTTACGTTGCGGCGGAAAAAAAAGTCAGCCTCAACGTCAAGCAGACACAGAAAGTGGAAGGGCGCATCGGGCTGTTCCGTGTGCCCATCGATGTCGCCATCACGACTACCGGCGGTGAGAAGGTCTTCCCCGTTGAAGTTTCGAAAGTCGAAGAAATATTTTCCTTTCCGGTCGATGGACCCCCGTTGATGGTGCTCTTCGACAAGGGCGACAAAATACTGAAGTCCGTCGATTTTCAGAAATCGCCCGAAGAATGGATCCGGCAATTGCAAACCGCGCAGGACGTGCCGGACCGCGCCGACGCAGCCGTCGCGCTCAGCAACATTAAGGACAACGACGCCGTGGCTGCCGCGCTCGGAGAGGCCTCGCATCGCGACCGGTTCTGGGGCGTTCGAAACGAAGCCTTACGCGCTCTCGGGCGCATCAATTCGCCCGCCGCGCGCAAGCAGGTGATCGCCGCGCTTTCGAACGAATACCCCTGGGTACGCCAGGTTGCCGTCGAACAAATGGGCCGTTTCCAGAACGACGACGAGGCCGCCAAGCGTCTGCAGGCCGTCTATAAGGACGACAAAGCATATTCTGTGCGCGGCCAGGCGCTGCAATCCCTGGCACAAGACAAAGTCCCCGGCACGGCAGCACTCCTGGAAAAAGCGCTTTCCACTTCATCGCCGGACGACGTTCTCCGCCGCGCCTCGCTCCGCGCCATGGGCGTGCTCGGCGACAATGCCGTTGTTCCCGCGCTTCTCGAATGGTCAGCCCCGGGAAAGCCCTCGGCCCTGCGCAAGGTCGCGATCAGCGCTCTGAGCCGCGCCGACATGAAGAATCATGACATCACCGCGCGTCTCATCTCCTATCTAAGTGAAGCTTCGTTCGACATCCGATATTCCGCCATCTTCTCGCTCGGTCACCGTGGCGATCCCACCGCCATAGAACCGCTCGAAGCAATGCTCAAGACCGGCCAGCTTTCCATCAGCGTCCCGCACGCCATTGAAGGACTGATCGAAGAGCTGAAAACCCAGAAAGAGCCGCGAAAGGACATGGCTGGGCCGGATCAGAAAAGCAGCGATGCTGCCGGGGCCAGCGCTCCCAATAATCAAATTGTCGTCGACAGGCTGGATCGCCTCGAGCGCCAGATGACCGAAATGAACGATCGGTTGCGCAAGATTGAAGCGGCCTTGTCAGGCGGTAAGAGCGATTGATCGTCGTTCGTTAAGCCCACATTTCACATTCCCATGCAAGTGGGTGGAATGAGGTTTCTTCATAGCGTCAACGTCTCGCTGGCGGTTTCCTGGATCGCAAACAGAGCGCAAATATGCCGGCGATACGCCGGCATTACACGACTGCGCGTGAGGCTCTCCCGCAGGCGCGTTGCTACCTGGTGCTGAACCCTTTCTGAGAAATGCGTCTATGATGCAGGCGCCGATGGCATCCATTGCATGGCGTCTTTCCGGCGGCGTTCTCCACCGGATTTCCAATTTGAACTTCGGCTGGAAGGGTGTATATGGATGGCCTGTGTTCGAGCGTTAGCCAATCTCGATTTCTCACTGGAGGGCAACATGAGTCGTCGCCTCAAACTACTGTTAGCGGTTGGGCTGCTCTTGTCCGGCGTGCTGGGGATTTCACTCCGGCGGGCGCACGGCCAGGCCAAGAGTCCTTCACCGGCAACACCCGCGGATTATCTGAAATGGCGAAATGAACTGAAAAACTGGGGTCGATGGGGCGCGGACGATGAGCGTGGCGCATCGAACCTGATCACCCCGGCAAAAAGCCTGAGTGCGGCAAAGCTGGTCAAGTCCGGCACTGTGGTTTCATTGGCGCACCCCGTGCCGCAGCAAGCGGATGCGGAAGTCCCCGCCGCCTCGGTTTTCCACCGCACGACGAACGGCATCACCGCCACGAACACAACCGATACCTATTCGGTGAGCTATCACGGTCTCGGCGTGTCTCACATGGATGCTTTCTGCCATTTCTTTTTCGAGGGCAAGATGTTCAACGGATTCGCCGTGGCCGA
>JBGPXQ010000044.1:0-11644 GCA_041492805.1 Terriglobia bacterium
AGAGTACATCTACCCGCCCAAGCCGTCGATGCGGCTTGTGATTGACACGTTCGAGTTTGGCACGCGACACACGCCCAAATTCAATACGATCTCGATCAGCGGCTACCACATTCGTGAGGCGGGTTCGACGGCGATCCAGGAGCTGGCCTTCACGTTGCGCGACGCCATCGAATACGTGGAATGGGGCATCCGGCGCGGACTTGCCGTGGACGATTTCGCGCCCAGGCTCTCCTTCTTCTTCAACGCGCACAATGACTTCTTCGAGGAAATCGCCAAGTATCGCGCGGCGCGCCGCATCTGGCACAAGACCATGACCGAGCGCTTCGGTGCGAAGTCGCCCCGCTCGTGGGCGCTGCGCTTTCACGCGCAGACCGCGGGATGCTCGCTCACGGCGCAGCAACCATACAATAACGTGGTCCGCACAGCGCTGCAGGCGCTCGCCGCCGTGATGGGCGGCACGCAATCGCTGCACACGAATTCGCTGGACGAGGCGTGGGCGCTCCCGACCGAGTTTGCCGCGACCCTCGCGTTGCGCACGCAGCAGATCCTCGCGCACGAAAGCGGCATCACCAATACGGCCGACCCGCTTGGCGGTTCCTATTTCGTCGAAACGCTGACCAATGAGGTCGAACGCGGATCCTGGGACTACATTCAGAAGATCGACGCGCTCGGCGGCATGGTGTCCGCGATCGAGCGGTCCTACCCGCAGCGTGAAATCGCCGACGCAGCGTACCGCTACCAGATGGCCGTCGACCGCAAGGAAAAGATCATCGTCGGCGTGAACGAATACACTGGCAAAGAAAAGCCAATCGACGTCCTGCAGATTGACGAATCAGTGCGTGCGAGTCAGGCGGACCGCCTGCGCAAGCTCCGCGCCGAGCGTTCGAATGACGAGGTTAGCCGGCGCCTTTCGGCGCTCCGCAATGCCGCCCAAGGCACCGAGAACCTCATGCCGCACATCTACGACGCAGTGAAGTCCTACGCGACGCTCGGCGAAATCTGCGCCGCTATGCGAGACGTCTTCGGCACCTACGAAGAAGTCGCCGTCACGTAGATTTCTATGTAACCGTCATGGTGGACGGCCTTCGCCGGTATGTTGTGGGAGTGGAGAAAAGCTTTAGCACAGAAAACAAAGGGACAGGGAAAATGCCCGAGAAGAAAATTCGCGTGCTGATTGCGAAGCCCGGCCTGGACGGCCACGACCGAGGCGCAAAAATTATTGCCCGCGCGCTGCGCGATGCGGGGATGGAAGTGATTTACACCGGGCTGCGGCAGACACCGGAAATGATCGCTTCCGCTGCCGCGCAGGAAGACGTGGACGTGATCGGACTTTCCATTCTGTCTGGCGCGCACAACACATTAGCGCCACAGTTGATGGAACTGCTCAAGGAGAAAGGCATGAGCGACGTGACCGTGCTGCTTGGCGGCACGATTCCGGAAGCGGATATCCCCAGCCTCAAGAAGGCCGGCATCGCAGAAATATTTCTTCCCGGCACATCGACGCAGGACATCGTGACCTTCGTGCGCCAGCGCGTCGTCCCAAAAGCCCTGTGAAGAGTCTGCGTAGCTCCATGTAGGCTCGCGCCTTCAGTCGGGCATGTGCTTGAATCCAAAGTGGCGCGCTGCAGGGCGGCGCTACAACAAGGTTTCGCAGGCGAGTCGCCGAACGGACTACGCAGTCCTACTTGACGATGTTGCCGTCGGCGTCGCGGATCTCGATGGCACCCAGATCAAGCTTCATGAGTTCAGGTTCAATCTTGGCGCGATCGCCAACGCAAATCAGGATCATCTGGTCGGGATGCAGATATTTCCTGGCGGCAGTTTCTGCATCCGTGGCTGAGACGGCGGAGAGCCGCGACGGCAACTTCGCGTAGTAGTCAGGAGCAAGATCGTACAAAAAGATTTCCGCGAGCGCTCCAGCAGCCTCGCTGCTGGCCTCAAAAAGTCCTGGCAGCGAGCGGGCTTGAGAATCCTTGGCGAGAGCCAATTCCTCCGCCGTCATCCGCGTGTCGACCATGCGGCGGATTTCCTTGAACATCTCGGTGACAGCAGGCGCCGTGGCATCAGTCCGAATTCCACCACCCGTCAAAAAGTACCCCTGCGAACGTCGATAGACGAACGCGGAGCTGGCACCATACGTATAGCCGTGCTCCTCGCGGAGGTTCAGGTTGATCCGGCTCGAGAACAGGCCCCCGAGTTCGGAGTTCATCACCTCGAGAGCCGCGTAATCAGGTGTCGCGCGGCCCACCCCGAGCTGCAGCAGGCGCACCATCGTCTGCTGCGCCCCGGGCCGGTCCACGATGGCGATTCGCGCTTTCGTCGTTTCCGGCACGCCAATTTGCGGTCGCGCTGCATCACCGCTTTTCCAGGCGCCGAATTTCTTTTCTGCCAAAGTCTTCAGTTCATCAAGGGAAATATTCCCGGCGACGACAAGCGCGGCATTGTTCGGAACGTAGTTGGTCTTCCAGAAGTTCATCATGTCTTCGCGCGACATTGCCTTGTTCGATTCCTCAGTGCCTGTATTGTCGTAACCGAATGGATGATGAGGTCCGAACAATGCGGCCACTCCCGCGCGCGACACGACGACATTCGGATTGCCACGATCGTTCGCCAGCCCGGCCAGACGCGCCGCGCGACGCCGCTCGACTTCATCCGGCGGAAACGCCGGGTGGAGGACGATGTCGGCGACCAGATCGAGAGCTCCGGAGAAATTCTTGCTGAGCGCACTCGTCCCTGCACTCGATCCGTCCATGTTCGCGCCGGATGTGAGCGTCGCACCCAGCAGCGCGACCTCATCGGCGATCTGAGTGGCGTTGCGCGTCGTCGTGCCTTGCTGCAGCATATTCGCCGTGAAACTGGCAAGGCCGGGCTTATCAATTGGATTTGCGCCGCTTCCCGTGTTGAAAACCAGGCTCGCTGCCACAACAGGTAATCCGGGCCTGTAGTTGTAAACTACCGTCAAGCCATTCCCGAGCTTGAAAATCTCCGGGACCGGCAGATTCAAATGCGCAGCCGGAGCCGCCAGCGGCGGGTTTGCGCGCCATGCGGCATCCACGTTGACGGCTTCCCCACCGGTGTTCTTGCCCTTCTGCTGCGTCTTCGGTGTGGGAACATCCGGCCCGAGGTCCGGCTTTCCGGGGATGCCGTGGACGACAACGCGGGAACTGGGCTTCAGTTGCTCCTGTGCGAATCCGCGGATCGACGCGACCGTCGCCTTCCGATACCGCCCAAGGTCCTGGGCAAGATAGTCCGGCGTGCCGAGATAGTGATTGTATTCATTCAAGCGGTCGGCCACGCCGCCGAATCCGCCGAGCCGTTCAAGCCCCTGGATGATGCGCGTCTCCACGCCATTCTGCGCGCGCTCGAGTTCTGCGGGCGTAGGGCCGTCCTTGCGGAACGCTGCCACCTCTTCGTCGACGGCCTTCTCGATTTCTTCGGCCGTGTGGCCGGGCCGCGCCGTCACGGCGATCTCAAAGACGGAGCCGAGGATCAGCGAGTTCTGCGATACGCTGACGTCCAACGCGATCTGCTTCTCGTAAACAAGTTTCTTGTAAAGTCGGCTGGACTTGCCGCCGCCGAGAATGTCCGAAGAGAGATCGGCGAGGGCGTCACCGGGCTTAAAGATGGGAGACGTAAGCCACGCTTCATACACGCGCGGCAACTCGACCTGATCATGGATGACAGCGCGCCGCTCCGACGTGACGGGCGGCGTAACGGCCGCGATCTTCGGCACAGGCGCGCCCCGCTTCAGCGGGCCAAAATATTTTTCGACGAGTTGCTTCGCCCGCGCGGAATCAAAATCGCCCACGATGGCAAGGCTCGCATTGTTGGGCGCGTAGTAGAGCTTGAAGAAGTTGCGGACATCCTCGATCTTCGCCGCCTGGATATCCGCATGGGAACCCATGACGTCGGCGTAGTACGGGTGCGCCTTGGGAAACAGGTTGTGAAACACAGCTTCTTCCACGATGCCGTAGGGCGAGTTCTCGATACTCTGGCGGCGCTCGTTGCGGACGACGTCTTGCTGGTTGGTCAGGCTGGCCTGGTCAAGCTGGTCGGGGAGATATCCCATCCGATCCGACTCGAGCCACAGGGCAAGCTCCAACTGGTTTGAGGGCAGTGTTTCGAAATAATTCGTGCGGTCGAAATCGGTCGTGCCGTTGAGGTCGGAAGATCCAGCACCTTCAAGGTACCGGATATGGCCGTTGCCCGGAACATGCTTCGAGCCTTCGAACATCATGTGTTCGAACAGGTGGGCAAACCCTGTGCGCCCGGGAAGCTCGTTGGCCGGGCCAACGTGATACCAGATGTTCGTGGACACGAGCGGGAGGCGGTGGTCTTCGGAAAGAATCACGACGAGGCCGTTGGGCAGCGTGTATTTCTCGAACTTGATCGTTGGCGTTGCGCTCGACGACGCCGCGGGCGTGCCAGAACCGTCAGCCTTCGGTGACGCCTTCTTTATCGGTACTTTCTTCGACGAATTTTGGCCTGAAGTGGTCACAGCTGCGACGGCAATTGAGAATGCAAGGAGCAATAAACGGCTGCACAATGCGGAGGTCATTCCAATTCTCCTTGAGGGCACACTGAACCCCTGATCTGTTCAGACGTAGCAGAAGCAAAAAACGCTTCATCGCCCCTAAAAGACTATACGATAAGTCTGCGGCATGGCGCTCTGCGAATTCCGCCCGGTAGTGCCTTCCAAATGCTCCTGAACACGGAACGATGTTTCACCTCTGCTAGCAATGCACAACCGCCCGGAATCAGCTTATACTGTCGCTTCGCCGCGGCGGCACGCACCGCCGATCCATTCTACGAGGAGTTGCCCTTGACGAGTTCCGTTGTCGAAACGAAGGTCAGTCGAAACTCGCCGGACTACGAAAAGAACACTCGCCGGATGGTGGACCTGCTCACGGAAATCAAGAATCAGGAGATCGAGATCCAGCAGGGGGGTGGCCCCGAAGCTATCGAATCGCAACACAAGAAAGGTCGCCTGACGGCTCGGGAACGCATCGCAAAGCTGATCGATCCGCACACTTCTTTTTTCGAGCTGGAAATTTACGCTGCCCACGAAATGTATGAGGAGTGGGGCGGCGCCCCGGCTGCAGGAACCGTTACGGGGCTCGGACGAATTTGCGGACGCCTTGTGATGATTATCGCAAACGACGCGACGGTGAAGGCCGGCGCGTTTTTCCCGCTCACAGCGAAAAAAGTCATCCGCGCACAGAATATTTCCATCGATAATCACATTCCGACCGTTTATCTGGTCGATTCCGCAGGTGTATTCCTTCCCTTACAGGAGGATGTCTTTCCCGACACGGACGATTTCGGGCGCGTCTTTCGAAATAACGCCGTGATGAGCGCCATGGGCATACCCCAGATCACCGCCATCATGGGTATGTGCGTAGCCGGAGGCGCGTACCTGCCTGTTATGTGCGATCACATCCTCATGACGGACGGTTCGGGACTTTTTCTTGCTGGACCGGCGCTGGTGCAGGCAGCCATCGGACAGAAAGTTTCGGCCGAAGAACTCGGCGGCGCGAAGATGCACGCGGAAATCAGCGGCACGGTCGACTTTCGCGAGCCTGACGACGACTCGTGCCTGCAACGGATTCGCGCGCTCCTCGATAAGATGGGGCATCCGCCCACCGCACGATTTGACTACAAGGAATCGGAAAATCCAGCGTATCCGCCGGAGGAAATCTACGGCATTTTTTCCTCGGACCCGTCCCGGCAATACGACATGCACGAAGTGATCGCCCGAGTCGTCGACAGTAGCAAATTCGAAGAGTATCGCCCCGAGTATGGCAAGACCGTGGTTTGCGGTTACGCGCGAATCGGCGGCTGGGCCGTGGGAATCGTCGCCAACAACAAGAAGCACGTGCCGACCATAGACGCCGCGACGGGCGAGAAGAGGATCGAGTTTGGCGGCGTGATTTATACCGAGTCGGCCGAAAAAGCGGCGCGATTCATCCTGGATTGCAACCAGAACCTCGTGCCGCTCATTTTCCTGCATGACGTCAACGGCTTCATGGTGGGAAAAGAGGCGGAGTGGAGCGGAATTATTCGCGCGGGCGCCAAAATGGTGAACGCGGTATCAAACAGCGTCGTGCCGAAAATCGCCGTGATCTGCGGCGGGAGCTTTGGCGCAGGACACTACGCCATGTGCGGAAAGGCCTACGACCCGCGATTCATTTTCGCCTGGCCGACAGCCCGGTACGCCGTGATGAGTGGCGATTCAGCCGCGTCGACGCTGGTCGAAATCAAGATCAAACAACTTGAGCGCAAGGGCAAGAAACTCTCCGACGCGGACAAGAAAGAGCTGAAGGAATCGATTCGCGCGACGTACGAACATCAGACCGATCCGCGCTATGCGGCAGCGCGCCTCTGGGTGGATGCGATCATCGATCCAGCGCAAACCCGCGAAGCCTTGATCTGGGCGCTCGAAGCGGCTGCATTGAATCCGGATGTCAAAGAATTCAAGACTGGCGTATTGCAGACGTAGCAGCTTACGAAAAGAGCCCTTGCGATGTCATTCTTCGCTTCGCTCGGCATGACACTCTAAGGCACTGTTTCCGAACCTTATGACAGCCATGGCTTCTTAACATTGGACTTTCGACTACAAAGGAATTTATTTGACTGAAACCGTCGAAATCATCGAGTGCCCGCGCGATGCATGGCAAGGACTGTCGGAGATTATTCCGACGAAAACGAAAGTGGAATATCTGCTCAATCTTGCGGCGGCACGCTTCAAACATATCGACGCTGTCAGTTTCGTGTCGCCAAAGAATGTGCCCCAGATGGCCGACAGTGAAGAAGTGATGGGAGGACTTCTCGCGGGACTTCCCCCGGGCGCCGAACAGCCTGAAATCATTGGGATCGTCGTCAACGAACGCGGTCTCGAACGCGCTCTTGCGACACCGGGGGTGAGCACTCTCGGGTATCCCTACTCCATTTCGGCCTACTTCCGGCGGGCAAATGCGAATATGACGCGCGCAGAGTCGCGCGCCACCGTCGAACAATTGAGGAAGGCGACAAAGGATTCTGGGCGCGGACTGGTGATCTACATCTCGATGGCTTTCGGGAATCCGTATGAGGAGCCCTGGGGGCCGGAGATCGTCGAAGACACGCTGGTTTGGCTAAAGGACATCGGGATCCGGACCGTTTCCCTGGCGGATACGGTGGGGACAGCGTCTCCCGCCCAAGTCGGCGCGCTATATAGCGCAGTGAAAGACTGCGTGGCGGGCGTCGAACTCGGAGTTCATCTTCACAGCCGCCCCGAGGGCGCGGCAGCAAAAGTTCTGGCTGCTTATGACGCGGGCTGCAGGCGATTTGACGCTGCGCTGACGGGCCTAGGCGGGTGCCCGTTCGCAGGCGACGACCTGGTGGGAAACATTGCGACTGAAACGGTCCTATCGGCGCTGGTCGCGAGAGACGCGGACCCTGGAATTCCCCCAGGTGCCTTGGATGCGGCGATAGCGATGACACAGGAAATCCGGGCCAAGTATGCGCATGAGGTGAGTCCAAAGTAGCTCGAAGCGCGTACGCAAGTCTCGAAGGCGGCGACCACGAATGGCATACAGCACGTTGAATGTCGAAATATCCGGCCACATCGCGACCATCACGCTCAACCGGCCCGAGAAACGCAACGCTATCTCGCCGGAGATGATGTCAGACCTTACCCATGCGCTCGGTGAGGTGGAAACCAGTGCCGCACGCATACTGATTGTCACCGGCACGGGGAAATCATTCTGCTCGGGGATAGATCTGGATGCGTTGCGAACTGTCGCCACCCTGTCGCCGAGGGAAAACCTCGAAGACTCGCGGCGCTTCGCGCGGCTTTTCCGGAGAATCTGGAGCTTTCCGAAGCCGACGATTGCGGCGGTCAATGGAGCGGCGATTGCGGGCGGATGCGGGATCGCGACGCTTTGCGATTTCACACTGTGCATCCCCGAGGCGAAGTTCGGATACACGGAGGTGGGCGTAGGTTTCATTCCGGCAGTTGTCTCCGTTTTCCTGACGCGCCAGATCGGCGAAAAACACGCGCGCGACCTGCTGCTGACCGGGAGGATCATTGACGCGGCAGAAGCGCACAGCCTCGGCTTAGTTACGAAAATCGTGCCAGCTGCGGAATTGATTGCCGCAGCGCAGGCGCTTGCGGCTTTGCTGCTAACGTGCAGTCCAACGAGCCAGTTAATGACGAAGAAACTGCTCTGTGACCTTGCGGCACCCGAATTAGACCGCGATCTCCAACTCGCCATCGCGGAAAGCGCGCAGATCCGCTCGACAGCCGATTTCCATGAAGGACTTGCGTCGTTCCTGGAAAAACGCCAACCGCGTTGGGGCGGCAAGTGAACACCCTGCGCGCCTGCTGATGGAGCCGCCAGTCTGATACACTTCTCTTCCCGATGAGCGAACACTTCGACACGCTCGCGCGCGTGCGGTACGCCGAGACCGACCAGATGGGTTTCGTCTACTACGGCAACTACTACATCTATTTCGAGGTGGGTCGCGTCGAGTACATGCGCCATCGGGGCATAGACTACAAGCAGATGGAGCTACAGGATGACAGTTTCATTGTCGTCGCGGAATCGTATTGCCGCTACCGCCGCCCGGCGCGCTATGACGACCCTCTGCGCATCCGGACGCGCGTGATCGAATTCAAACGGCGCACGATCCGTTTCAGCTACGAGATATTTCACGACGAAACCGGCGAACTTCTGGCGACTGGTGGAACGGTCCACGTCGTCTGCGACAGCATAGGGAGGCCAAAGACGCTCCCGGAAAAATATCGGCGCTTCTTCGTCGGCGCTGCGCCCGAGGAAATTCCAACGCCGCCGGTGCAATGACCATCGAACTCACCGGCAACGGCCTCTCCTTCGACCAACTCTACGAAGTGTCGTTGCACGGCGCAGAAGTTTCTGTGGCCTCCGAAGCTCGCGCGCGAATGATCGCTTCTCGCGCCGTGATCGAACGCATCGTAGCCGACGAGACGACGGCTTACGGTGTAAACACGGGTTTTGGCGATCTGGCCGAAGTTCGAATTTCCCAGGACCAGATTCTAACGCTTCAAGTCAATCTGGTCCGCAGCCATGCATGCGGTGTAGGCTTGCCTCTCTCCGAATCCGAAACCCGCGCGCTGCTGCTGCTGCGAGCAAATGCCCTGGCAAAAGGGCTGAGCGGTGTTCGCCCCGCCGTTGTCGAAATCCTCTGCGCGATGCTGAACCGCGGTGTGCATCCTGTGATCCCTTCGCAAGGCTCTGTGGGCGCTTCCGGCGATCTTGCGCCGCTCGCACATTTGGCGCAGGTGGTGATCGGCGAAGGCCAAGCCGTCCTGAACGGCCAGCGCATGCCGGGCGCCGAGGCGCTACGCCATGCAGGCGTTGCACCACTCGTGCTCGAGGCCAAAGAAGGAATCTCCATGCTGAACGGAACGCAGGGAATGCTGGCGCTGCTGGCGCTCGCTTTGCGAGAGGCGCAAACTCTCGCAGACACCGCCGATGTGGCGGCGGCTCTCTCGCTGGATGCGCTGCGCGGAAGCCCTGCGGCATTCGACCCGCGGATCGCGGGGGCGCGGCCCTATCCAGGGCACGCGGCGACGTCGCGCAATCTGCTTCGCTTGAATCGTGGAAGCCAGATCCGCGAATCGCATCGCCCCACGGATCGCGATCCGAGAGTGCAGGACGCGTACAGCCTGCGATGCACGCCGCAGGTGCACGGAGCCGTGCGTGATGCCCTAAACGCAGTCCGCGCCATTGCCGAGGTGGAGCTTAACAGCGCGACCGACAATCCCCTCGTCTTTGTCTCGCCGGACGGAACGGTGGGCGCGGGAGACGTGGTCAGTGGTGGAAATTTCCACGGACAGCCGCTGGCGATGGCAGCGGACCAGCTCGCCGTGGCTCTTGCCACGCTGGGCGGAATTTCCGAGCGGCGCATCGAGCACATGACGAACCCGCATACCAGCCTGCTTCCTGCATTCCTGACCAGCGCGCCCGGTTTGAACTCCGGATTCATGATCGCTCAAGTCACGGCAGCGGCGCTCGCAAGCGAGAATAAGACGCTGGCCGTTCCGCATTCTGTCGATTCCATACCGACCTCCGGTGGGCAGGAAGACTACGTATCCATGGGCATGTCCGCGGCGCGGCGCCTCGGTCCGATGCTCGACAATTTGCGGAGGATTCTTGCGATTGAACTCCTCGCGGCCTGTCAGGGGATCGACTTTCTCGCCCCGCTACGCACGGGAACCGAGGCACTGAAGGTGCACGCCCTGGTGCGCAACATCTCGACGCACGTCGAGGCCGACCGATCGCTCGCTCCGGACATCGAAGCCGTCGCCGTTCGAATCGCCGAAGAAGTGTTCTCTAATTTCTTGCGCTAGAAGTTGATGGACGATCTTTATGGGTCGTGGCTGTTGTCGTGAGCGCTGCTAAACGCTAACGCCGCAACACTCAAACAAACCGGGCTTGGCTTACATTCTGGTTGACGACGAAAATGCGCACGGCATTGCTGTCGGAATCCGCGGGAAGCATGAAAAAGCCCAGTTTTTCGCGATTATACCCTTGAGTCAACCCCAGAATTGTTTCTTCGTCCCGAAACGTGACTTCGATTTTCCGACCCAGGGTGGATTGTTCCGTGGCGCGGCTTCCGTGATATTCGGGGTTGCCGGCGAAGTCCTTCACAAAGAAAACCGCCTTGAGGTCCCGTATCGCGACCTGCGTCCCGCGTTCTCGGAGTGAGTTTTCCTGTGGAAGAACGTAAAAGGAATCCTTGACTGCTGAAAAATTATAGATGTATCCCTTCATGCGGCGCCCGTCTAGAAAGGCAACCACTGCCTTGTTCAACTGATTCGGGGTTGTGGGTGTGCCGGCCATCGGACTATTATCGAACGTCCTTCCGTCCATTAGTTTTCATCGCCCCGGCAACCCGTATGGACTTACGATTCATTCTCTTACTTCCGTTAAATCGCGTTTCAAAATGCGATTCGGCGATTCACAATACAGTGATATTTTCGGAGAAGCGTCGCGCCGCGTCGATAGAACTACAGATGGGTACTCGTAGTACGGTCGTTTCCAAGATTCCCGAATCGCTTTTCCAATGTGCCTTGCTCATAACAGATGCAAACGCATAACTATGCGGTGTCCAATGATCAAGCCGGTGAGATCAAGCCCAGTTACGCTAGCGCTTCGAGCAGAAATAATCCCAGCCGGAGTCCCGCCGGAAACGCGAAGGGCGCCAGCTCCAGCGAATAGTGGCCGCAGGGCAGGACCAAAGTTTCGAGACGAATTCCCTTCTCACGTACCGAACGAAACATTTCGTCGGTAAATTCGTACCAGAAGGTCGGGTCGTAGCGTCCGCTCACCATCAGCAGACGCTGGCGGGTCTCGCGAAGACGGTGCATGTAGGGCACGGGGCTGACCGGTGTCCAGTACCGGCGAAGCTCATCCTCCGTTACCTTAGTTCGAAGACTTTCCCACACATGCATCGTCGTCATGCCTGTGCGGACCGCATCGGCAAAATACGTGGAGACGTGCAGAAATGCGCCGGCCCGCACGGAAGGGTCGTGCGCCATCGTAATCGAACCAACGGCCGACCCAATGCTCGTGCCGACAAGTCCCAGCCGCGTGTACCCCTGCCGCTCGAGCCACCGGAG
>JBGPXQ010000070.1:0-9931 GCA_041492805.1 Terriglobia bacterium
CCCATTCGCGGCGGACGGCCGGAAATCAGAAACGTCCTGGCCGCGGCCTCGTCGTTGCGAAGCATGTCGACATTCTTCGCGAAGTGAAGCGCAATCCACTCGGTTACCGGGAAACCGTCTTGGGCAATTTGAATCGCGGGAGCCAAAAGTTCGTTGAGTTTCTTTTTTCCGAACCGGTCGAGCAGCTTCTGCCATCCATCGACGGCGCCTGGAACGGTGGCGGATTCGATGCCGTATCCAGGCATGGCGCGCAATCCCTTTTCATGAAGGCGCTCGATCGATTGTCCGGCCGGGGCCCATCCGCTGGCGTTCAAACCGTAGTATTTTCCACTTTTGGCGTCGTAGACGATGGCGAAAAGATCACCCCCGATGCCATTCCACATCGGCGCGACAACAGTCATCACAGCATGGGCGGCGATGGCGGCGTCCACGGCGTTTCCGCCGCGTTGCAGCACGGCGGCGCCTGCTTGCGACGCCAGTGGAGATTCCGTCGCGACGATCCCGGATTGCGAGATCACCATCGAGCGGCCCTGCCCTCGGTCCTGCGCTGAGGCCATTTCCTGAGTCATCCCCGACACCAAGAATATCGCAGCCACCAGCAAGGCTCTGCCATGGAGAAATTTGCGCATGAAACCACCAAACCCCAGATCATATAGAGATAAGAGGCGCCCAGTTGGATTCGCGGCGCCAGCGGGCACACTTTACCGTCCTGGCTGCCATGAAGCAACCAGTTATTGCCCCATATCTATTACGTCAGACACATCGTTGATTCCGTTGGAGCGCTTGATTGGGTCGCGCACGGAGCGCCGATCCGCCCGTGTTAGAATGACCAATTTATGGCCGTCTGAAGCGACCCAAGGAGCTCAAGAATGAAACACTTTCGAGACAAGCCAGGCCGCGTCGCCGCTGCAATCATCCCCCCGGTGTTGTTACTGCTCGGATTCATGGCGTTTTCCCCATTTCCGCTCGCGGCCCAGAATGATCCCGCCGAGCCGTTGCAGAACAAACCGGATCCGAAGGTTTTGCCGCGGCCAGCCGGGGCTATGCCCCGTGAAGCCGTGGATGAGAATTCGATGCGGGCGCTGATCGAGCGACTGGTGGCTTGTGGTACGCGCCATTCACTCTCTTCCTGGGACGATCCCAAACGCGGCCCTGGCTGCGGGCGCGACCACATCGTCGGGCGCTTGCACGAGATTGCCACGGGATCGGGAGGGAAGCTGCAGGTGGTGGTCGACAAGTTCGAGGCCACATCCGCGTGCACAAATAATAAGCCTGCCCACATGGAGAACATCTACGGCATTCTGCCTGGTTTCGATCCCACGCTCGCGAAGACTGTGTTCATCATCTCCGGGCACTTCGACAGCCGCGCCTCCGACGTGATGGATCCTAGTTTGGACGCCCCCGGCGCGGATGATGATGCTTCCGGCGTAGCGGTGAGTATGGAATGTGCGCGCATGCTGAGCCGCGCAGCCGCAGACGCGCGCGAACCGCGTCGCGCCACGCTCCTGTTTGCGGCGATCTCAGGCGAAGAGCAGGGGCTGCTCGGCAGTGCAAGAATGCTTGAGTGGGTGAAGCAACAGGGCTACGTCGTGGGCGGCATGCTCGATGACGACATCGTAGGCAGTGACCCTGCGGCTGGAGGGCCGCATCGCGTGCGCCTCTTTTCCGGCAGTGGCGATCAGGATGACAGCGACTCGCCTTCGCGCGAACTCGCCCGCGCTATTGAAGAAATTAACGGCCGCGGCGGCGATCATTACGTTTTCTACAAAGCCGGTTTGCCCTCTGTGCGTTTCACGGAACCGCTCGAGGATTATCGCCACCAGCATCAGACGCCGCGCACAGAGAACGGCGTTGAATATGGGGATCAGATGAAATACCTGAATTTCACCTTCATGGGCAATGTAGCCCGAGCCAATGCAGAAGCGCTGCGGCAGTTGGCGCTCGCACCCGCGCCGCCCAGGGACGTGAAGCTTTCCGGAGGGATTTCACCGGACGCCAAACTCGCGTGGTCAGCGGACGACGATCCGGGTCGAGCCGGGTTCGAAATCCTCTGGCGTGAAACCACCGACCCTCGCTGGCAAATCTATGATGTCGTGACGGCGGCGCAAGAAGTTGTGCTGAAAGGCGTCTCCACCGACAACTGCTTTTTTGCCGTGCGCGCCGTAGGGAAAAATGGCGCCCGGTCGATTGCTGTGCCAACCAATACAGGACGAAGATTGCCGCCCGCCTAATTACTTCCGCGTCGCATCGACCGAAAACCGATTTTGATCGAGGTGCACGAGGAGATAGTAATAAAGAAACGCGTAGATCAACTGCAGGCCTGAAACGAGCCAATCCTGCGCGAGATTGGTGCCGAAGACCAAGCACATAATCACGAGGCCGCCCGCAATCAGCGAAAAGCGAGTGGCGAGTCCAATCACCAGTAACAACCCAAGAACGGTCTCCACCCAGGGCTGCACGGTGGCAAAGCTGGACAGCATACTGACCGGAACATAGGGAGCCTTCTCAAAGTAGTGGGTCAAATACGCGAGGAAAGCGGTATGGCCCATGAGAATACGGCTCACACCGTGGAGCATGATGTTCGCGCCAAACGACACGCGCAGGATCGTGTACGCCACGACGGCGTCGGAGCTTGGACTTCTCGTTCCGGAGACGTTCGCCGAGCTGACGGAATCGCTCATCACCGACCTCCATTGATTCTAGAATTTGCCGACCAAGCCGCGTTGCTTCCGGCTGCCCAAATATTAGGCGGCAGTCTACCCTTTAAGTGAATATCGCACAACCGAGACTTGGTTGCTAAACAGCGCCCGCACTTGGCAAGTCCTTGCGACCCGCCTGTTTTCCTGTTAGATTCCGGGCAAGAGAAGACGTGGAATTTGAATTGCATTCTGCGAGTCCCATTTGTTCCACCAATAGGCCCACAGTTCTGCGGCAATTTGATGAGGAGGAACCATGCGGCCAACACGTAAAGTCCTAGGTCTTGCGGGTTTGATTTTTGCCCTCGCTTCGTTCGCCTATGGGGCGACGATCTCCGGCACTGTGAAGGGCCCGGACGGCAAGCCCTTCAAAGGCGCGTTTGTCGAGGCTCAGAATGTCGAATCAAGAATCACAGTCAACGTTCTGTCCGATAAAGACGGGCGCTATAGCGTGGAAAACTTGCCCGAGGGCGAATATCAGCTCATGGTGAAGGCTGTCGGCTATCGATTCGAGCCGCGCACCGGGATCAATCTGACCGCGGACCAAAACGCCTCCTACGAAATTGCACTGGAGAAAGGAATTGTGCTCTGGACGGACCTGTCCATTTATCAAGGCAGGGAATTACTGCCGGATGGACGTGGCAGGGATCGGCTGACGACCACTTGCTTCGGTTGCCACGGTTTCCAAAGCCGGATGGCCGCGCAAGTCCGGGACGAGACCGGCTGGCGCGACAGGGTCAATTACATGCGGACCAGTTTTGGCTATCTGCTGGGCAAGTTCAACGATGAAGATCGCGACAACGTCACCGCGTATCTCACGAAATATTTTGGGCCGGATTCTCCGCTGCCGCATTCTCCCGCGGAACTGCCCAAGTATGAGCAGGTCAAGCAAACTCCATTCAGTGACGAAGCGATGAAGATCGTCTACGTAACCTACGATATGCCCGGCGCAAATCGCTTTCCGGGAGCCTCAAAACCCGAGCGCGATGGAAACGTCTGGATTTGGGAGTACAACCAGCATCGGTTTGGAAAGCTCGACCCCAAGACCGGCCAGATCACCGAATATTCGATACCCGGCGTCGATCAGGCGTCGAACCACACAGTCGTTGTGGCTCCCGATGGCATGATCTGGTTCTCGGAACAGGCCGACGACACGATCGGCAAAATGGACCCGGTGACTCACAAGATTACCCGCTACCGCGCGAACTCCCCCGGCACGAAGCACACGCTCGTCGTGGATTCCAAGGGGATGGTGTGGGCAAGCGGCGGCCCTTTGACCCGTTTCGATCCCGAAACTGAAACGTACCACGACTATCCCGAGGTCCCGAACGCCTATGGACTCACCCTCGATAAGGACGAGAACGTGTGGTTCACGGAGTTCGCGAAAAACGGCAAGATCGGCAAAGTGGACGCCAAGACCGGCAAGCTCACCAAGTACACGCAGCCCACACCCGAGTCCTGGCCGCGCCGCATGAAGATCGATTCGCAAGGCATCGTGTGGTTCTGCGAATATGAGGCCGGCAAAATCGGCAGGTTCGATCCCAAGACCGAAACCTTCAAGGAATACCCGCTCCCGGGCGGGAGGCCTACTCCTTACGCTCTTGCGATCGACAAGAAAACCGATCATCTCTGGTTTTCGTCCATGGAGATGGACACGGTCTCGGAGATGGACCCTGCAACAGGCAAGATCACGCAATATCCGTTCCTCTTCTCCGAAAACGGGATGCGCGATTTCTTCCAGGACAACGAAGGCCGCACGTGGTTCGGTTCCCAGGCCAACAACCGCGTCGGCTACTTCTATCTCGCTGGGTCAGGAGCCAGTCAGCGTGCGGCAGTGGATGTGCAGAGAAACGCGAAGTAGCTGAAATGCGCAGGTGCCCCGTTCTCCACGTGGCAAAGGGCGGAGATTGATCTTCAAAAATTGAACGGGTAAAACAAGTTGGCCCACCCTCGTGTTCGGCGAGGGTGGGCCAATTCTAGTGAGCCGCCTGCCCGTCCCTACTTCGTGTCCATGGCTACTTTGTCGCTGTTCTTCACTGTCACCAAGGCGACGACGTTCTCGCCGCTTTCGGTGAGGACCAGCTTGCCGTCGGTTGTGTGCATCATGTTACGGACGACGCCTCCGCCGGCGGGGATCACCCAGGTTTGGAATTTCTCCGTCTTGGGGTCGAAGCGCACGAGCGTATTTGGTCTCACGCCCGCTTCGCTGTACCAGATGATTCCATTCACGTAGGTGATTCCGTACGGTCTGGATTGGGGACCGCCGGGAGAGGGCCACTCGCTGGTCATCTTGCCGGTCTTGGTGTCGAACCGGCCGAGATACCCGCGCCCGTAGTCGCTGTAATACAGAACGTCATCGGCAGTGATGGCTACCCGCCGTGGGCGGGCCTTTTCATCCGGCAAGAGATACTCATGAATCGCCATTGTTACCGGATCGATGCTAGCGATCTTGTTGGCGTTAAACTCGACGAAGTACGGAACGCCTTTGGATGTCACCACCATGCCGTAGGGATTCGCCTTCGGCGTGGGGACCTTTACCGTCTTCACGTCACCTGTCTCCGGTATCAGCCGACTCACGGTGTTGGCCCCTTGCGCGGTGAACCACAGCGTCCCCTTCTGGTCAAAGATGGGCGTATGAGGATCGCGGACCTCGGGATCGAGCGGATACTCGGTAAATTTCCCCGTTTTTGTGTCGAGCTTGCCGATATAGGCCTTGAAGTTGGCAGTGAACCAGATGTTGCCCTGCTTATCCATCACCAGGCCATGAGGGCCCGATCCAGGCGTGTCGGGATGATATTCCTTGATGTCGCCCGTCTTCGGATCGATGTGCCCCAGCAAGTTGCCCATGTGCCCCGTGTACCAAATGGTTCCGTCCGGCGCAGCGAGGGGATCATGGGGCCGCGAGCCCGGCGTGGGCACTTTCCACTCCTGGAAGGAGACCTCGACGTTCCCGGCGATAACCACTGCCGGCGGCGCAGGCTTCTCGGGGAAGTTCTTGATCAAATAGTTTGTGACCACCTCGACCTGATCCTTCGGCACATTTGCGCCGACGTTCAGCATCATTGCCATATCGGTTTTCCATTCCTCGGGTGAATGGCCGGAGTTGGTGATCATCCCAAGACTGTGGCACGCAGCGCAGGCGGTCTGGACCGTTGCCTTTCCTTCTCCGTCAGGCAATTGGATGGCGCCGCGGCCCTGCGTCGGCTCCTGGCTCCAGGCGGGAAGTGCAAGAGCCAGGAAAACTGTCCCCATGCATGTCAAAATTGATTTCGCTGACATAGCTCCTCCATCGAAAAAGGATCGTCTTAGTGTTAGAAGTCGAAATCTTCCCCCGGGTTTCGTCAACATTCCGGCGGGCTCCAAGTCGCCGACGCGCCAAAGCCAGCGCTATGGCGACGGCGCGTAGAGCCCGCACCCGATTACCCGCTGATCGAACGCGTCCGGAAAAACCGTATCGGATACGCTTGTTGTACCCGCCATTCTCAGAGCCTGTTTCCTGGTACCTTCTTAGCATGAAGCGCACTCATGGGGCAATTCCTGGATCGTCTCCTGACGCGATTTGCCGGACACGCATGTCTCCCTTGCAACTCTCCGCAAACTGTAATAGTAACTCTACTGGCTAGATCGATTGAGCCCGGCTTTGGAACTATTCTGAAAACGAAAAGGGAGGACATTCAGCATGAGAACGATAGCACTTCGGCTATTCATCACTCTGGCATTTCTTTTGGCAGCCGGTATTGGTTCTGCAGCTGCACAGCAAACGACTCCGCCGCCGGCAGCCCCTCCGGGGCCGCCATTTCTGCTTACGACTCCAGCGTACAGCGATGGCGCCGAAATACCGGTGAAGTTCACGTGCGCGGCGAAGGAAAATATGGTGTCACCGCTCCTTCAATGGGCGAATGCGCCAAAGGACACTGCGAGCTTCGCCTTGATTTTTCATGATCCGGAAGCGCACCCGGGTAAAGGAATGTTTGACGTGACGCACTGGATGCTATGGAATGTGCCGGGAACCGCTACTCAACTTCCCGAGAGCCTGAAGCCAAACCCCGAGTTACCTGACGGCACTCAGCAGGGCAAGAATGTTCGCGGAGTGAATGGCTACCAGGGCCCCTGCGCGCCTCCAGGCAAGTTTCACCATTACACATTTGAACTTTACGCGCTGGATCAAAAACTCAGCCTGGACTCCGGAGCCGGCCGCGCCGATCTCCTGAAGGCCATGGACGGCCATATCCTTGGAGTGGGAGTATACGTAGGCCTCTTTCACCAATAGCCGGTCGGGTGCGGGCTCTACGCGCCGTCGCCATAGCGCTGGCTTTGGCGCGTCGGCGACTTGGAGCCCGCCGGGATTCAGTGGTTGCCGAGATCATAATTGCTGACCGCCGCGTGCCCTCTTCGGACACGCGGCGGTCGCACGCGATTCAATGGAACTCTTCGCCGGGCTGCCTGATCGAGTCTCCTCTTTGCGCGCGCTTCTGTCAGGGAAGCAAGCACGACGCCGCACCGTGAATTCCAGAATAAATGGGGATTGCGAAGTCGGGTGGGCGGAAACGAGTCGTGTCAAAACTGAGCGGAGCGAAACGTTTCACATGCTCATGTGAAGGTGCGGGAACGTCTCAAGGTCTAATCGCGCATAGGCAAGGGGCGGTTGGGTTAGTTAGCCTAGTAGTTGGGAAATGCCCGCCCCTGCCTTTTAACAGGAGAGTTATATCACGGGAAAGGTATATTAAAATAGGGGAAGTGGATTATTTATTAATATCCACACTCGCCCTTGCGAGGGTTGGCCCGGCATCCGCAAACTCGCTCGGCCTGTGGATGCGAAGCGAAAGCCGCTAGTCTCAGTTGATCGCGAAGCAGTAGAACAAACCGGCGCCGCCCGTGCTCACCAAATTGTCCTGACTGCAGCCCCGGCTTGGGTGCGCTGAGTTCCACGAAGTGTTCCCGCCGCCGCTGCGGTCGAAGTGGCCGAGCTGGGCGGTGCCTGCACCCTCGCTCGTCCAATTGCCGCACGTGTGGTCGGCGCTATCTGTATAAGCCCTGCCGTCCGTCTGCGAGCCTGTCAGCATGTCGTGCACGTTGGGTGTGTCCCCGCGCCCATTTAACATGCCGCCCTTCTCGTTCAGTGCCGACAACTTGACAAGATTGTTGCCGAGACGCGCAAGCTCAACGGTATCTCCGTGCAGATCGGCGAGGCCGTTAGCGATCTTTTCGCCTTTGGCGTTGTACCAGGGACCATTGCCGATGCGGTCTCGGGCATTGACAGCGTTCGGGCCGCTGGTGCTGATGTAGGCGTGCCACGTCTTCGTGCCGGCGCCCGCTGCTGCGGCAAGCGTTTGGCAGATCCGGTCGGCGCCGGCCAGGCCGCCGAGATTGGCTCCGTGGCCGGAACCCGCGCTGGTGATGAAAAAGCTCATGGGCTGCGGGGGAGCTTGCGCCGCAGGCTGCTGTGCGAGCGCCAGGAACGAGCCAACGACTGAAAGCGTGATTGCGGCAACAATAGGTTGAATCCTAGTCATTCGCCTCTCCTCAGTTTTTCCTCGGGGTATGCGCCGATCATCATTTTGCATCTTGCTGGTAGGAAGGTAACACAACATAAGACCTGCTTCCACAATAACAGTTTCGATAATCTTCCTTTTGACGAAACGAAGCAACGAATCCGGGAGCCATGCAGTTTTCGAAGGCGCTTTCATCTATTCCTGCGCAATTCACAGGACAGCGTAAGAGAGCCGTAAAAACGCGACTGAATATTGGAGGAGGCGGTTAGCAAAGTTTTTCTTGCGCGACGCTATTGGTAGCTAACTCGATGCCCGCTGACTTCCGCACCCGATTCCGGATCAAGACTGAAACAGTCAATCACAGCCAGGAAAGTCAAGATGGAAACCAGAACGAAAGCCACATGAAAGTCCGCTATGGAAGGAGTGCTGCCCGGATGCTTATTCAGCAACGCAGCCAATCGTAGCGCGATGGCGCCGGCCGCCACCCCTGTTCCCATACTCATCTGCGTCACCATGCTGGAGAAGCTTGTAGCGGAACTCAACTGCGATTTTGGAATGTCAGCAAACGCGAGAGTGCTAAGGCTTGTAAACTGCATCGAGCGGCACAAGCCATTCACGAACAACACGCCAAGAATCACAATCCTGGGCGTGTGGGATGTCAATGCGGAGCAAGCGAATATCGCGAGTGCCGTCAGCATTCCATTTATGATCAGCACCGAACGAAATCCAAAGCGCCTCAGAACGGGAGTCGTAACTGTCTTCATCCCTAGATTGCCGGCAAAAAGACCGAGCATCAAAAGGCCGGCTTGAAACGCATTCAGTCCGAAGCCAACTTGAAACATGAGAGGGAGGAGAAAAGGGGATGCATTGATCGCGATTCGGAATAGAGAACCTCCCCAAATCGTGACTGCGAACGTTTTGATCTCGAGCGAGATTAGATCTATGACCGGGGCCCGAGCGCGCCGGAAGTGGATGACCGCCAGCGCGCCCGAGACGCATCCGCACGCCAGGAAAAGCAAAGTGGTCAGCCACGGAGTGTTCTGACGTCCGATTAGTTCCAGCCCATACATAAAGGTCGTACACGCTGTACTACTCAGAGCAAAGCCGGTCCAATCGAACGGCCTGATATTCTCCTCCGGCAAATTCGTGACCCACAGAGCCGCCAAAACAATGCCCAGCGCCCCCAGCGGCACATTCAGGAAGAAAATCCAGTGCCAGGAAGCATACGTTGTGATGAAGCCGCCGACCGGAGGTCCGACGATTGGAGCAACGAGTCCAGGCCATGTGATGTAAGTGATAGATCGCAGCAGATCGTGTTTCTCCGTGGTGCGCAGCACGACGAGACGCCCGACAGGAACCATCATCGCGCCTCCGATACCTTGTATGACGCGAGAAGCGGTGAACTGCCAAAGCCCATTGCTCAGGCCGCAGAGAATCGAGGACAAGGTAAAGACCGCAATGGCGGAGACAAACACGGTGCGTGCCCCGAAACGGTCCGCAAACCAGCCGCTGATGGGAATGAAGACCGCGAGCATCAGCAGGTAAGCGGTGATACCGATGTTGAGATCGACAGGGCTCACGTGGAAGGAGCGCCCCATCTGCGGCAATGCCGTGGCTATGATAGTGCCATCGAGATTTTCCATGAAAAATGCCCCAGCAACCAGGATGGCGATGAAGGTGGACTTTCTGGAAGGAAGGGACATTTCACTCATAATTTCGGAAAGCCTGCCAATCTTGAACGAA
>JBGPXQ010000017.1:0-14971 GCA_041492805.1 Terriglobia bacterium
TGCATGTATTGGGCCCCGGACGCGGACCATGTCCCCTTTGGGCGCATTATCGTCGATCCCCTGCTCTGCATCGGGTGCAAACTCTGCACCAGCAAAGGGCCGGATGGCGCTTTCCTCGAAGGCTGCCCGTGGGATGCGATCGACATGGTGCCGCTTGCTGAGTTCGAGAGCGAAAACGGCGCACTTCCCTTCTAAAGTAAGTGACTCGTGACCAGTGACTGTTGAAAAACACTGGTTGCACGGGGCTGTGCCCGGTTTTTCTACTGTATCGCGCGGGTGGAAATTGCTTTGGCGGTAAGCGCTGCCTGCTGCTGTATCTGCGGGGACAGGCCATTGAAACCTCGCACATACCGATCCACTGCGGGCGCGTCTTCCTTTTGTCCAATCAAATAGAGCGCACGAAGGGATTCCCACACCATTTCTGGACTTGGATCGACCAGGAGGAGTGGTTGGCCGGTCTGGATCTGTGTACCGTCCGGCACGATCCACTGCAGCAGGCTTCCCGGCACGTCGGAGCGGACTTCCTTCTGTTCCGCGGAGACCAGGACATGGGCGACCAAAGTTCCCGGATTGATGACGTCGCCGGGCTTGAGCCTGATCGAGAGGGTGCCTGAACGCGGCGCAGCCATCGTGTAGGTTCCCAGCATGCCTGCAATGACGTCATGGCCTGAAGAGTCCGCAAAGCGCACAAGCGAGAGGGCGGCGTTTCGCCGCACCATGGGGTTCGCGTCCGTCAATTGCTTCAGCAGGGCGTCGTGAAATTGAGGTGATTGGTTGTCCTGCCCCATCACCCACGCCGCGGTGACGCGCAATTCGTCGCTCCCCTGCGAGGAAAACTTGACGATTTCCGGGTACCAGGGCTTTGCGGACGCCCGTATGGCGGCGTTGGGGCTCATGATGCGGTCAGCAATCTGGGACAGGGCGTGTTGAGCGCGGCGAGGGTGCGCGGCATCGGAAAAGTATGTTGCAAGGTCTGCGTCGTTCAGGGGGCGGGTGAAGGTTGTCATGTACCACAGCAGGAAGGGCATCAGGACAAACGCGAAGGTCAGGACCAGGATGGCGACGAGCCACTTCTTGGCGATCGCCGATTTAGGGGGCGCTGGAGGAAGGGCCGCGGGATGTTGCGAGCTAGTCATTAGAATTCAATATGGCAGGTGACAGGATATCGCAAGTCAGGGGTGAGGAGCTGCGTACACCTGGTAAAGCAAAACGTAGATGAGGACTCCCGTAACGGACACATACGCCCATAGGGGGAGAGTCCATCGCGCGATGCGCTTGTGCTCCGAAAATCTCCCCTTGAGCGCACGAATCAGGGTCACGATGATTAGCGGGACAATGGCGGCCGCCAGGATTGTATGCGTCCCCAGCATCGTGAGATAGGCAGTGCGCGCGATTCCCTGCCCCTGGAAACGGATCGAGCCCACACGCAAGTGATAGTCGACATAGGAAATCAGGAATGCGGTCGAGGTACCGACCGCCGTGAGCATGCACGCTTTGTGCGCCTGGATGCGCCTGGTCCGGATCATGACGTATCCCGCGGTGACCAAGACGGCGCTCGAACCGTTGAGAATCGCGTTCCAGGCGGGTTGGGAAATCAACTGGGCCACTTCCTGAGAGGTCTTGTCTCTAGCGCCGCACCTTAGGCCGACATTGAGAATTCAAGCAAATGCCCGCCTGGAGGCGGACGCTAATTTCCTGCACTCGGCGGTGTCGCTGCGCCGCCGTCGGGTCCGCGCTTGCCGAGCCAACCCTGTTCCTTGGCCAGTACAAGCAGCAAGAGAGCGAAAATCAAGGCCGTCATCAGGCATACGGCCAGCATGAGCAGGCCGTCAAGACTGCCAAAAAGCCTTGTGGAAAGAGCGCCCACAACGCCTAGGATGGACAGCACAACCATCACCGCGCAGATAACCAGCAACTCGACCGGATTTTGTTGTCCGTTCATGACCTCTCGCAGACGCCCCGGATCAAGAAATTACCGGGTGAATTTGTCGTAGATTAGCAGCCCTAACAGCAACGGCAGGTGAAGCACGGTTGCATGCATGAGCCATTTCGCGCGAATGTTGCTTTTCGCCGCCGCGGCCCACAAACACACTTCCACCAGCATAATCCCCAGAACTAATGCTCCGAAAAAGTAGCGCGCCCCGGCAAGGCCCGTCACCGCCGGAAGCAGGCTGACCGGAACGAGTAACGCAGCCGTTAGAAGGATTTCACGGAATGTTCTCTTTCCCTCATGGTCCACCACCGGGAGCATCCGGATTCCCGCACGGCGGTAATCTTCCCGATAAACCCATGAGATCGCGTCGAAGTGCGGGAATTGCCAGAGGAAGAGGACGGCGTACAGGATCCAGGCATCCACCGCAAGGGTGCCCCGCGCTGCCGCCCAGCCGATCAGCGGCGGCACGGCGCCAGGAAACGCGCCTACGAGAGTCGCCAGTGTAGTTCTGCGCTTGAGCGGCGTGTAGGCGCAAAGATAGGTGATCGACGTGGAGATTCCCAGCAGGGTTGCGAGCGGGTTGGTAGCCAATGCAAGGTAGAGCGTGCCGGCCACGATTAAGCTCAAGCCGAACCAAAGGGCTTCGCGCGGCTGTAGCTGGCCTGAGGGCAGAGGCCGGGAGGCCGTCCGCCGCATCAGGGCGTCGGTCCCGCGCTCGATGTAATGATTGAGTGCGGAGGTTCCTGCAGCGATCAGTGTGGTGCCAAAGACCGTGTGGGCCATTCGCAGCCAGTCCAGCGGGCCGCGGGTCCCCAACGCATATCCTGCTACAGTCGTCATGACGACAAGGAACGAGACGTCGGGCTTGGTCAGCGCCAAAAACAACGCGGGGCGGCTGCCTTCCGACGCAAGTGATCCAGGCGTTCCGACGGATTCTCTCATCACGCGACTTGCTCCGAAGTGGCGGAGGAATCCGCGACGGCCGATCCTGAACGCAGCATCCGGTAGCTTACAAGCGCTGTCAGTAGAGTTGTCGCAAGCAAGAGTGCTCCCGTGACCGTATGTACGACTGTGAGCGTAATCATGACCGGGACCGGCTGCGGGAAGTGCGCCCCATACATTCTCGACCACCAGGCTCCCGCGCCCAGCAAGAGCTGCACTCCGATCAAGATGTGCAACAGCCGCGCACACTTTCGCAAAGGTTGCGACGTCGAGAAGCGGCGCTTCAGGGCTCCGGCCGTCATGAAGACGAGTATTGTAACAATGGCCGCGCCAATCAGGTGGGGAATAATCCCAAATCCCTTGTGGCGGAACGCGGCCCCCAGAATCAACTGCAGGAAGACGGCCGCGATGGTCCAAATCGTCAAAGACCTCACGCGCGGCGCCCCAGTATCTTCTGTTTCCGGGAGGTCACTCTGCCACCAGGCACTCGTAAAAAAGGCGATTGCCACTACGGTGGAAAAGAAAAGTTGCGCCAATGTAGCATGAGCCCCCGAAACCGCCGGAGGCTGATACATCCGCACGGTCAGACCGCCGAGAATTCCCTGTGAAACCACCCCGCCAAGGGCCGCCAGGCCAAGCCAGCGCATCCAGACGCGTTTTTCGGCCTTCCATAGCCATGCGGCTAGAATTATCGTCAGGAACCCCACAGAGGCCGCTATGACGCGATGAGACCACTCATAAACGATCCCGCCAACCATAGGCGGAGTCACCGACCCCCACGCCAGCGGCCAAGTAGGGACTGAAAGCCCCGCGTCGTTCGAAGTAACCAGCGCCCCGGCAATCAGGAGAAGAAAGGTGGAACACGCCGTGAACACGGCGTACTTGTGCAGGCTTCGATTGGCTGCCTTGTCCATAACTGTACGACCGCCGGAGGGCTGCACCCAGCCACCCCGGCGATCCTGATTTCCTGAAGGTCCTGCCTTAATCTCCGGCCGCTGCCGTAGCCTTGAAAGTGAACGTCACGCTCTTGGACTCTTTCGCGCCAATCGTGACAGTCTGCTCGCTTGTGCCATAGAGTTCGTGCCACGCGACCAGGGTGTACGTGCCGGGAGGAAGGTTCTTCAGGTCAAACTTGCCGTCCTTTTCCGTTACCTGGAAGTATGGATTCGCGAGAACGGCCATGTACGCCTTCATCCAGGGATGCACGTTGCACTTCACCGGGATGGCGATTTCCTGCCGGGCAAATGACTTGTCGATCGGAGTCGCCCCAGGCGGCTGCGACTCGTTCCACTCCCGATTTTCCTTCGGGATGGGATGAATGTTGTGGGTCGTCTGGTCGCTGTTCACGACCTGGATGTTCTGTCCGACCTGGACGCCCGCGACGTGAGGGTGATACTGGCATCCGTTTTGATCGAATTTTACCGGCGTCGATGGAGCCGGGAAGGAATAGCCATCGAGGCCAGACTTGACGTAGACCACGACGTTGGCAAGCGCTCCGCCGTCTCCTGTCACGACTTCCTCGCTGGCGATTGGCCCGGAGTGCGCTTTGGAGCAGGCGGGCTCCGCTGCCATACTGATGTTTTTCATTTTGGGTGCTGTGCCGTCGAGTTTCACCGATCCGGTGACCTCGCCGGCTGTAGCCGCGTCAACCATCTTGCCGGCAGCAGCGCCTGCGGCCGGAGCGGCCGTTTCCGTTGTTTCTTCCTTTTTCCCACCGCAACCGGTGATGGCCAGAGCAAACGCCCCGATTGCCAGGGAATACATCCCAAATTTACTTTTCTTCACGAAAAAGTTCCTCCTGTTGTAGGAATTCATAAGATTCGAAAGCTTCAGGGGCTAAAGCCCCTTGATCTTGCATTCTATAACGGCCCGCCTGAAGCCGTGCCTTACAAAGCCAGCCGTTGCCACACATCTACTTCCCTGCACCGCCCGAACCGCCCGAGGGGGTCCGGCCCAGGAGAGCTCGCTGCTCCTCCGGAGTCAATTGGAACATGTAACGCACAAGCAGGTCCGCATGATCTCCCGTATACCCGCGGAAGCTCGCCGGGAGCGGACCGGAAAACACCCAATGGTCGCCATCGCGTTTGAACAATCCCGACGGCATGGCTGTTCCCGGCGCGATCAGGGCCGGGTTCGTGATCCATCTTGCGGTCCATGCAGGCTGCAGGCGGTCCCTCACGAACAAGAAATTCGGAGCAATGGCAGTCTTGTCATGTGCGGGGTCGCCTGTCGCATGACACTTCAAGCAAGGCGCGGCCGTGCTGGTAAATAATTGCCGCGCCATGTCCTTTTCTGCCGTCGTAACCGGCGTAAGCTTCTGCGGGATAAACGGCTGGGGCTGGCTGGACATCGCCTCAAAGAATAGCACCAAGCTGCGGATTTCGTCGTCGGACAAATAAAATGTCGGCATTCGGACTTGCAGGTAGGAACGTACGCCATTGCGATTGACGTCGGTTGTGCTCAACGAAGGATTGGCGAGGAAGCCCTTCAGCCATTCGGGATTGACGCGCGCGCCCTCGCTGGTCAGCACAGGAGGCAGGTTCTGCTTGTTCTCTCCCTGGTACTGCGGCAGCCCCATCAGCACCGATCTCTGGCCGATCCCGATCTGGTGGCAACCGATGCAATTATACTTCGTAGCGATCCACCAGCCCTTTTGGATGGCAGCGCGCTGGTCCGCTGGCTTGTACATATATTCCTGCGGCAGCGAAGGATCAGTCGAGCCGAGCAAGAATGTCGTCAGCGCATCAATGTCGTCCCTGGTGACATTCGGCTTCGGCATGCGTAGGCGGTCCATCGGATCTGGTTTGTACTTTCCGTGGTCAAACACGGCCGGGTCGGTGAGCTTGTTCTCGAAGAAGCCCTTTAGGTCGTACCATGCGCCGCGCGGCGATTTCTTGCCGTCCGGAAGGACGCCCAGCTTGGCGTCTTCGGTATGGAGGGCGAAGTCCAAGCGCTCGATGGGCTTGCTTCCTTCGTTCGTCAGTTCGGTTCCGATACGGCCTTCATCCTCGAGCCCGGAGATTTCGTGGCATCCGGCACAGCCGTAGTGTTGGATAAGCGCCTTGCCCTGAGCCTTCAGCTTCGGGTCGTCCATGAAAGCCGCGGAGTCGTAGGTGGCGTCGGCGTGCTTCTGGGTCAGCAAGAAACTGGCGATGTCGTGCGCTTCCTCAACCGTCAGGCGAAGGTTGGGCATGACCGTCATCTGCTGCACGACCAACTCATGCCCGTCGTTCGGGCATCGAGAATGGTCCGAGTCAAACACGTAGGGGAGGTCGTGCTTCGCGTAATCTTCGGGTCCCAGGTCCTTCTTCTCGTACGGGCAATACGGACGCGTTCTCGTCCTTGGGTTCAGAATCCAGCGGACGAGATAATCGTAGCTGTCTTTCTCGCCGACTCGCGAAAGGTTTGCCGCGAAATCTCCGCCGACTAGATTCGAACCTTCACCGATGGAATGGCAGGCCTCGCAGCCGCGCGTTTCGAACAATTCCTTACCGTGCGCGGCGTTTCCCGGGGTTTGCTTGGGCAGCGCGGGTCCCGGGAGGGCGGATTGCCAGACGTACGCCGAAATGGCCTGAATCTCGTCGTCCTGCAGCCGGAACTGCGGCATTTTAGTGGTGGGACGGAATTCGTGCGTATGCTTCAGCCAGTACGGGATCCATTCCTTGCGAATCTTCATCCGGGCCTCTTTCAGGTCCGGACCCACCTTCTTAATTTCCTGCAACAGGTTATGCGAGCGCCGTTCGAGCTGCTCGATCTGCGCGTCCATGCTTGAAATTGTGACTGTGAGATTCGTGGCTTGCGTGTAATAGCGGTTTGCCGCGTCGTTGTCGCTGGCTGTGTCGCCCTTCTTGTTGAGTTCCGCGATCTGCAGGCGATCGTCCTGCTTCTGATTTTCGAGCTGCGTAATCATTTGCCGCGCGCTGACCAATTGTTCGTCCTGATTATCGAAGCTCTGGAAGCGGTGGCAACCGATGCAGCCCTTTTGCCGGAACAACTGTTTCGCGCGGTTCAGGACAGGAGCGCGCTCGGTGACCATGTCCGACGCGTGGCACTGCTGGCAGCCGGCCTCGAAGTTCTCCGGATAATTCAGAGGCCAGAGCCAGTGTTCGTAACGGCCGTGCGCCTTCTCGACGGTGTCGAGCGCGCGTCCATTGCCTCCGTGACATGGCGAGCAGCCGAACTTCTCCAGGGGATGATATTTCATCATGTCCGGGTCGGGATGGCTCGTGTAAGGCGCGTCCTTGCTCTTGGCCAAACCTAAATCCGCTTTCGCTACCGTCATCGTGACGGGAACGATCAGGGGATCTGTTCCTAGGTGGCAGGATTGGCAGCGGTCCACAAGGCCGGCGCCGCCCAGATAATTGATTGATGCTCCAGAGGGGTTCACGTTGATTTGCCGGAGCCTGATCTCGAGCTTTCCCATGCTCCCAGCGAGGGTTTGCAGATCCCGTGCTGCCAGGCCGGGGAGCTGCTCTTTCACGAATTCGTTGAGTTTGTCCTGGGCGTCTTTTTCGGGTTGATCGACCTGCCCGCGCTGCGCGACCAGCCTCGCCTTCGAGGACATGATCGACGTGAACAGGTCATTCAGTTGTTGATAATTGTACTTCGTGGGCTCGATCTTTCCGCCCTCGACAGGCCACGCGACCTCATACGTCTGCGTCTTGGCCTCGCTCAACTCCTTCAGCTTGGACTCTTTTGCTCTCTTGTTCTTTTCATCGATTTGTTCCAACTGATAGGTGAGCGAACCGACCAGCCCGCGGGACAACTGGAACGTATCCGTCATGGCTGCGCGCTGGCGATCCAGCAAATCGATTTGTTGTCCGATTTGCTGGTCCGTGGCTTTCGCGGCGTCGTGCGCTGCCTTTACATCGGCCAAAAGTTTCAGATATTCCGGGGTGGCGTAAAATTTCTGCTCGTCGGCCTTGCGCTTCTGGTACTGCTTCTCGAGATACGACGAATACACTTTGGAGAATTCGCTCTGGTAACTGCGCCACGGTCGCAGGCCGTAGAACTCGTCGTAGAGCGACCAGGAAACGGTCAGCATCAATAGGAATACGGAAATAAGGACGAGGCCGGCCATCGGCCGGCTTGTAACCGGATCATCAGGAGGAAGCTCAGGCACCCAGTGCCTCCTTCGCGTTTTGATTCTGTTCCATTCTTCCGGCGGGCTCCAAGTGGGGCCCGCACCCGTATTCTGGCAGGCTCCAAGTAGAGCCCGCGCCCGTATTCCGGCGGGCTCCACGCCCCGGCCAGGCCGGGGCGTTCAGCGGAAAAGTACAGCCCGCAACTGTCAAATACTGAACCACGGCGTCACCCAGATGTACTTGATGCGAAGCAGAAGCCGCAGCAGAATCTTTACCGGCAGGCTCAGCATCAATACCAGGAACAATTCGGTCGTTACCATCTGCAGCAGCGTCATGCGCTTAAAAATCTTCCTGCTGAATTCGGTGAGCAGCAGCAGCCGGTGCGAAAAATATCCGGCCACCAGAAAATAGAGCGCCAGCGGAAAGACTCCAAAGATGATTCGCGCCAAAATGGGCGCATAACTCGCATTCGCCGCCGGCATCAGATGGACCAGCCAGGAGCCGTTGATGCCAAAGACCGCGTCAAGGTTTCGATTGACGGCGAATTCGACCCGCTGCGCGTCCCACGTCTGCCCCGGCCAGAACCACATCCATCCGGGGCCGCGGATGAATGTGCCGATGACAATCATCAAGACCCACAGGCCGATGAAGCCAAACAGGAACGTCCAAATGGCAAAGCGCCTCTGCTTGTAGGTGTAATAGCCGTTGCCGAGAGGATTGGCGTCAATATACGGGACGACCATGAGACCAACGATTATAAGCGTTGGCATAAGCACCCCGGCGATCCACGGATCGAAATAGACGAGCATTTCCTGGAGGCCGAGGAAATACCAGGGGGCCTTCGCCGGATTCATCGTCACATTGGGATTGGAAGGCTCCTCAAGCGGTGCGTTGAGCGTGATTGACCAGACCATGAGCAGTACAGTGACAAGGACCGCCGCGACCAGCTCGATCCGCATCAAGTACGGCCATGTGTGGACTTCACGTTCCCACTTCGGGTTCCACGGTTCCGTCTTTCGGTACTCCGTCTTGGCGAGTTGCGGGTCTGCGGAGAGTTTGTCGATCAGGCGGTCGTTCGCAAACGCCTGGCGGAATGCGTACCAGACATAGAAAGGGATAAGGAACAGCAGCGCCACGATCGGCACATTGTCCGGTGCGGAAGCGATTTCCCAGATCTGGTGCCAGTTCATATCGGCCTCAAACCCCGTCCTTAGGTTTCAATTTCTGCCGTGCCGCGATCTGACTCGATAGCCAATCGCTCAAAAAATATCTTCGAATCCTTACCTTCCGGCTATTGCACGCCGCTGGGCCGCAAGATGACCGGCCGATGGCCTTTCTCTTCCTTAATTTCCGATTCCAGCATGATCGGCGCCGGGCCGGAAATTCCGCCGTCCTTACGCACGCGCCAGAAGTGCAGGGCCATGAAGATGCTCGCAATCAGAGGAATGGCGATGCAATGCCAGATGTAAGCGCGAAGAAGCGCGTTGGCATCCACAATCGATCCACCTAGAAGGGCAAAACGCACGTCGTTGTACGGAGTCATCCCAAGGAGCGCGCCGAACGGCCCCTCGGTTCCCAACAATGGCGTTGCGCGAGCCATGTTCGTGCCCACAGTCACAGCCCAGAAGCCCAACTGGTCGTCCGGGAGCAGGTACCCGGTGAATGACAGCAGCAGCGTAAGCACCATCAGCAGAACACCGATGCACCAGTTGAATTCTCGCGGGCGCTTGTAAGAGCCTGTCAGGAAGACGCGAAACATATGCAGCCACACGGCGATGATCATCAGGTGCGCGGCCCAGCGGTGCATGTTGCGCAGCAGCTTGCCGAACGGCACGTCATTCTCAAGGTAGAGGATGTCGCGGAAGGCCTGGACCTTCGACGGGTGGTAGTAGAACATCAAAAGCACGCCCGTAAAGGTGAGGACAATAAACAAGTAGAAGGTGATGCCGCCCATTCCCCACGTGTATTTGTACTTGACGGCGTCGCGATTGACCTTCGCTGGATGCAAATGGAAGAAAACGTTGGACAGCACCGAGAGCGCACGGTTGCGCGGCGTCTCATCGTGCTTGACGCGAAAGATCGAACGGAAAAGCTGCGTCTTTTCAGGCTCTTTTAAGCCCTCCAGCTCGTCCTTGCCCTTTTCCTTGATGACTTGCTTGAGGTCCGTGACGTCCTGACGGACACGGTCGAGCAGCCCCGTACCCTTCTTTTCGCCGTTTTCTTCGGCCATCCCTATCCCCCTCAGATTGTCCCAGACGCTGGGGAACTTCCCAGAAGCAGTTAACTAAATTCCGGCGGGCTCCTGCTCTTGGCGGGCTTCAAGTAATGCCCGCGCCCGGCGGAGCCCGCACCCGACCTTATACAGGCAAATACGCGCCCGGATCATTGAACTGATTGACTCCGGCGCGCGGGTCATCCATGTACAGCCTACTCGTATCCACAATCAGTTTTCCTGTAGCGTCCTTGTCGACGCGCGCGCGATCCATCGGGCGCGGCGCAGGGCCTTCGAAGTTGACGCCCTCGCTGTCGTATCCGCTTCCGTGGCAGGGACACTTGAACTTATTCTCCGAGGACTTCCATTCCGGCGTGCATCCCAGGTGCGTACACCGCGCGAAGATTACGAAAATCCGGTCCGGCTCGCGAATGATCCACACGCGGTTCGTCATCAGATAGCGCTGGTCAATCCCTAATGAAAAATCAGCCGGATACCCGATGTTGAAGACCGTGTTGGGTTCGTACAAGGCCCGCGGAAAGAAAAACCGCAAGAACATCAGCAGATTGATGCCGAGGTATCCATAAATCATTCCCCAAATCACACGCCGCCGCATCTTATCCGGCGGTTCTGAGCTCTCACCTTTGCTTTTCGCCGCCGGCCTTGCTGCTGCGGGCGGCGGAGCTGCTGGGGGTGCTGCGGCCTTCTGTGCAGGGGGCGCCGTCGTGCTTGCGTCTACTGGGTCGGCCATAATGGCGCGAATCAACCTCTCGATAGAATGTATGAATCGACAAAATAGCACACCAAGATTAGCCTACTTATATATTCTGCGTACGCCTTTGTGTCAAGACGAATTCCGAATCGATAATTATACCCGAAGAGCCGCTTCAGGAAAAAGCCTGCCGCAGAGTTCACGGAAGCACAGAGAACACGAACGGTTAAGTGCAGCGCGAGTTCGGGCCTAGGTGATGGCTTTGAGCACGAGTCCCGCGAGGGCCGAAATGAAAGTCGGCGAGTCTCCTACGGCAGGCATCATCTCAAATTGCTCGACGCCGAGTTCGTGCGCCTGTTCGCGGGCTTCGATATTGATTTCGTGAAGGGTTTCGATGTGCTCCGTGACAAATGCGATGGGAGCGACCAGCAGCTTTTTCTCCCCCGCGCCCGCCAGGCGGCCGATTGTTTCGGTCAAAGAAGGCGACAGCCACTTGCGGCGTCCCACCTTGCTCTGATAGCAGAGCGTATGGGGGTTCTTCCAGGCGCCGCACTGCATCACGAGACGCACGGTCTCTTCCACCTGTCGCGCATACGGATCTCCGCGCTCGATGAGGCTCAACGGCAGGCCATGCGCGCTAAAAACAATATGCGCGCGATCCGGTTCGTCAAAGTGCGTCAGAGAGAGGGTAATTTTTTCGGCGACTGATTGGATGTATAAGGGGTGATCGAAAAACTTCTCAATCGCATGCGCTCGCGGGGCTTTTCCGTTCGTGTGATACAGCCTCTTCCATTCCTTCAAGCTGCTGGATGTCGTGGCAAATGAATACTGCGGATACAGAGGAAGAAGAACAAGTTCCGAAGCGCCCGAGGCGTTCACTTCTGCTACGGCTTCCGCGGTGAGCGGATTCCAATAGCGCATCGCGATGAAGCATCGCGCGTCGCAGTGCGGGGCAAGGGCCGCTTCCAGAGCGCGGGCCTGCCGCTCGGTGAGCAGCCGGATGGGAGAATATCCGCCGATGGCATCGTAGTGCTCGCGCACAACGCCCGCGCGCTTTCGGGCGATCCATCGCGCCAGTGGCCGCCGCGCAAACCACGCACCGAAGAAATCGATAATGTCGGGGTCGCAAAACAGGTTGTAGAGAAATGGCTCGACCGCGGCAGGAGAATCCGGCCCGCCCAATTGGAAAAGCACGACGCTGATTTTTCTCTTTTCGGTCACAAGTCGGTCCCGAAATCAGCCGGATGAATCGGCTACTTCCCGCCTTCCTTGAGCCGGCGAATATCGTCCTGCAGGGTTGCCATCCGGCGGGCGACCGAAAACAGGTAGGCACAAAAAATGGCCCAGATCGCAACGTAGGCCGCCACCAGAAAATTCATGTTCTTCATCGATTCTCTCCCCAATCAGGACCTGCGCCCTTCGGCGCGGTATTTTCGATTCGAGTGCATGCCCGCCTAAAGGCGGACGCTACATTGTCCGGCCCGCGTTGCGCGATTCTTCCAGGCGGAGCGCATCCACTTCCGTGCGCAATGCTTCCAGCCGGTAGCGCAGCCGGATCAGCAGGGCCATCACGCCGAGCGTCGCGACCCAGCAGAGCATCAGGACGCGCCACATCCGGCCGTCAAGCGATCCTCCAGCGCCGATCACGGGTTGCGGGTGCTGCGTCCGAAACCACCAGATCGAAAAATAAACGAGCGGAATGTCCAAGGCCGCGAAGATTCCAAATACGGCAGAAACCATTGCGCGGCGCTCAGGCTCATCGACGAGCGTTCTGAGGACGAGGTAGCTGACGAACAGGATCCACAACAAGAACGAGGATGTCAGCCGGGCATCCCAGGTCCACCAGATTCCCCACACGGGTTTGGCCCAGATCGGGCCGGTCACGAGCACGACGGTAAAAAATGCCACGCCCACTTCGGCGGACGCGACGCTGAGCCAGTCCCACTTGAGGGCGCGCGTGCGCAGGTAGGCGATACTAGCGATGAACACCAGAAAAAAAGCGACGAAGCCCGTCCACGCGCTCGAGACGTGAAAATAGAAAATGCGCTGGATAAGGCCCATGGTCGCCTCCTCCGGAGCCTGGATCAGCGCGCCGTAGCTTGCCGTCGCGACCAGAAGAAACACCACCAAGACCGACGGGAATGAAATCGCCGCGCCAGACGGAGTTCGAGACTGAGATTCGCTTGCCATCTCATTCCTCCAATAGGTATTCGCCGATCAGCCATGCCGCCGTCAAAAATACTACGTCAAATGCGGTCAAAAATGTCAGCCAGACCACGGACAGATCGAACGGGTCGCGCAGAATCCCAATGGTGGCTTCCGTGCTGGCGATCAGGACCGGCGCCAGCACCGGCAGGAGCAACAGCGGCAGCAGAAGCTCGCGCAGGCGCGCCTGCGCCGCGACGGCGGAAAACACAGTCCCGGTTGTCGCCAGTCCTATGGTCCCAAGCGCAAGGACCAGCACCAGCGGCGCAAGGACCGGAAGGATCGCGACGTTGTAAAACACCGCGAACACTGGCAACACAATCAATTCGACCAGAAGCAGAAACAGAAAATTTGCCGTCATCTTCCCCGCCAGGATGCTGAACGGGTCAATCGGGGCGAGGCGCAGAGCCGCCAGCGTGTCATTCGTCTGCTCGCGCAGGAATGACGGCTGCAACATCAGCGACCCGGCGAAAAGAAACGCCAGCCACAAAAGTCCCGGGCCGAAACGGCGCGATTCCGAAGATGTAGGTTCAAAAGTGCGACTGAACAAAAAGATGACAATCAAAACGAACACGACCGTTGTGCCGAGCAGTTCGCGCGAGCGGAACTCGGTGCGGAGTTCCTTGGCCAGGATTGTGGCGGTGGAACGGGCCAGGCTCATCGCGCGTCGCCTTCGGCTGTCTCACGGACCGCGGCCATCGCCAGGACGCCCCGGGGGTCGCCATTCGGGCCTGAATCGTGGGTGACTGCGCCGCCTTCCAGGCGAATCGCGCGCGTGACACAGGACTGCGTTTCGTTCCTCCCGTGCGTGCTCATCACGATCGTGCAGCCGGAAGCATGCAAATTTGCGAGGGTCGCGCCCAGCCACTGCTGTCCTTCCGGGTCCAGGCCCGCGGCGGGCTCATCGAGGAGGAGCAACTGCGGCGAAGCAAGCAGAGCGCGCGCAATCGCCAGACGCTGCCGCATGCCGCGCGAAAATGTCCTGACCATGTCATCCGCGCGGCGCGCAAGGCCCACAGGTTCGAGGGATTCACGCGCGCGGGCGACCGGGTCCGGCAAATCAAAGAGCTTTGCGAAAAAGACCAGATTTTCCTCGGCAGTGAGTTCGTCGTATACAAGCGTGTGGTGAGCGACCATCCCAATGCGGCGCTTTACAGCGTCAGTGGACAAAGCCGTAGCGCCAGAGCAAAACGTAATTTGGCCTCTTGAAGGACGCGCGAGCAGCGCCGTGATCTTCAGCAGTGTCGTCTTGCCGGAGCCGTTGTGGCCCACCAGTGCGACGCACTCCCCTGCCCCGATTTCGAACGAAACGTCCCGCAATGCCATACGCATTCCATAGCGTTTCTCGATGCCGGAAAAGCTGATGCGCAATCCGGAGTCCGGGGAAGATGAATGCGGAGTGGCCACGCGCGACGGCTCAGCCCTGGACCAGCTCGCGCAGCAATTGCTCCGCGCGGCCGCGCTCCCGGGCATACTCCTCGTCAGAAATTGTGCCCGCCTGGCGGCGCAATTCAAGGCGTAACAGCGAGTCCTTTAGTAAATCGAGACTGACATTAACTTGCTGATCCACCTTTTCAGCGACGAGGACGGATGATGCTGCGGCGTTTGCTTTCGCCTGCGCCGCTCGTTGAGCCTTGCGTTCTTTTGCAAGGGATGGAGCCGTCGCCGGTGTGGTTGCTACGGCTGGAACAGGCTGCCGCAACAATATCCCGACACCCACTGCAAAAATCGCTGCCAGCCCCCCGAGCAAAATCCATTTTTCATTGTCGAGACGCGCGGGAGCGGTCAGGAGGGTGGGGCCCGGGCCGGAGTCTCGCCCGTTTACCTGATCGGGCTCGGAGGAAGATTCCGCGGGCGGCGCCGCGGTTCCTGAAATCGAAACA
>JBGPXQ010000177.1:0-5598 GCA_041492805.1 Terriglobia bacterium
CCGTGGCAGGCGAAGTGCTGCTTCATGCTGGCGAATTCACACGCGTGGTGCGCGGCGTGACGCCCACTCCACCGGCTCCGGCCACTTCCGAGCAAATCCGCGAGGCCGAAGAGGAAACGGATATTCCCACTGGGCCGCTGGAATGGTCCCGCGTGGAAATCAGTTGGCCGCCGGCGGGTTGCGGGCAGGGAACTCACTTGCTCCTCCGCGCGTGGTCCAAGCAAATCAAAGATGGGAAGGAAATCGAAGAACCTGTCGACTCAGAACTAATTTCAGGCCGGCTGACATTGGGCGTGAACACGCTGAACGTGGAAGCGGGCCGCGCCACTTTGCCCGAAGGAAGCGGCAGCACTTTGCCCAAGGCGGTTTTCACGCCTCGTGGCGCTGCGACGGAGCTTCCTGCCAAAATCTGGGAAGCGAAAGAGCTTGTGCCAGGTGAAGGTTGGCGAGCGCCGCGCGCGGTGTTTGCCGGCAGCGTCTTCTACGTGCAAGGGCCCATGGGCATCGGCGGGCGGCCGGAGTTTTCCTTCACGCAGCAACCCGCTGAATTGCTCTGGCAAGGCCCCTGCGGCGCAGGTTTTCTGGCACCGCGCGGAATGGGCCGCGAATACGATGTCACGCTGTCGCTGAATGGACAGCAAGTCGCGCGCGGAAAAATGAATCTGATCAGCGTCGCGTACCGCACGCCGCAACCGCCGGTCGTCATGAAGGGACAGCAAAGCCGCTTCGGAGTAGACATCAGCGGCCTGGAAAACCTCGTTCAGTTCACGCAGGGACGTCCGGTGATGACCACCGTTGTCACTAACAAGACCCCTGCGGTGATTGGCAACCTGCGCAGTTCGACGCCAGGCGCGCGTGCCAGCGGCGAAACGATTACTTACGTGATTGGCGGGCCCAGCCTCATGGGCGGCCTCGGCGCCGGCGGCACGGTGCAACTGGATGGCATCGGCACTTCGCGCATGGCCGGCACGTTTGTCCTCGGCGTGGACAACAAACTCGATCCCGCGCTCGAACAGCCGCGCACCCCCCTCGCTCCAGTCAAGCAATGAGTAGAATGCAGCGTGCAGTGTACTTCGCTCCGAGCACGGTGCACGCGCCGCTCCCCTGTGCTAAAATATTTCCGCTTGCGCGCCCTTAGCTCAGCTGGATAGAGCGTCTGGCTACGAACCAGAAGGTCGGGGGTTCGAATCCCTCAGGGCGCGCCACTTAAATAGCTGGCACTCCAACAAGTTCCGAATCCGTTTTTCTGATTCCTTCTCCGATTTGGGAACACTTGGGAACAGTATCTCGCGCTCTAGTCTTTTCATGGCGTCCCGCTGCCATCCAGGAAGCACATGAGTGTAACCGAGCGTAGTCTGCAAATCCGGATGTCCCGAGATCGCTTGCGTCACGCGAAGCGGCTCGTGCTCGTGCAATAGAGTCGCGCTTGTGTGACGCAAATCGTGCCAGCCCACCTTTAGAATCCCGACATTATCGCAAGCGGGATGAATCACTCTTTTGAGGACGTCTTCCGGGCGCAACGGATTTCCTTTGCGACTGGCAAACACGAGAGAGTCCGCCGCAGCGTCCTTGACGCGACAGAAAACGATGAGCCGAGCGATTGAAGTCGCGGCTCGTAATCAAATTACCTCTTCGGGCCTAAGCTAGGGATTAACCCAGTTTCTTCGACATGAGTGGTTTCACTCCAGATTGTGAAATATCCCGCAGTATGTGTTACCCGGCCTTAACAGGATGCACTGCTGCGAATCTCCATAATTATTTGAAACAACATAGCTTAGCAGTTTTTCTCTCTCTCAGCTGGCGCAGGCCAACCCCGTGCTGTATGCACAGCCATACGCGAAGAGTGGCGGTTTCCAATGGAATCGCTCTTTTGGCAACTCACAAATCGCACGGCAGAGACTCAGTTCATTTTCAACCTGTTCCACCTGCTTCTGGCTGGCTTGACCCTATTGGTTTTGCTTCATCAGCTCAAGGCTGGCGGGAGAGAAAGGCTCGGTAACGAGGGTTGGTTTTTGCTCTCAGGATTTTCACTTTTAGTCTTGCATTTTGCAATTCTCACCCTGCATTTTGGGACCGAGTTTTTCTTCCGAAGGCCGTTGGTGTGGAGAGGCTTCGGAGGCCTTTCACACGGCTTCATGGCATGTGGACTTTTGTTTGTGGTTACCGCGCTGTGGGAGGGCCACAAGAACCAGGAACGGCAGGTGGCTTGGGGGTTCCGGCAAAGTTGCGTTCTAGTGATTGCGGCGGTGCTCCTGGACGTCGTCTTTTTCCCGTCGAAGGAGCTTTCGGGCGAGGCTGTCCATTCGGTTCCGATGTTCGGCTTGGATTTGCTGGCGCTACTGGCCGTTGTCATCGGAATGCGGAAAGTAATGCGGGCGAAGGGCGAGGGATGGCGAGCCACGATGGTTGCGTTTGGCTCTGTGGGTATCGCACTTCTCCTGCACAGCACATTAGTCTTCCTGCCGCGCCCAACGGGGGTTCTCCTCTGGAACGCTGAGGAACATGCGCTTTCAGTTTTCTTGTTTGCCTTTGCCTGGGCAGCCGGCGAGCGCTCCCACAACCTGCTGGACCGCGTGTTTGTGCGCCTCAACCTGACGTTTCTGATTCTTGCCAGCCTGATCATGCTCGTTACCGTCGGAATGGAAAAGTACCAATACTTGCGCTTGGCCGAAGAGCGTTCCATGAACTTAGCCGAGTTCTTGCGTGGACACACCGTCTTTTACCGGGGGCATGGGGAGAGCTTGGAAAAAATTTTCCGGCACACGGAGGTGCTGAAACGGGTCGTCGTGGAGTTTGGGACGCTGCCGGAATTGCGGGCGGTAAACATCTCTCTGGACGGCCAGCGCGCGAGTTTCCATTACACCCCAGATTGGGTGGTCAAAGAAGAAATCGCTCCTCTCCCGCGGCTGGACCCACTACAAGCCGGCATGGAAATCGAGAACAGCTTCACGATGATTCGCTTGCCGATCGAAAGCGGCACCAGCAGCGGCAATCAAGTCGAGTTCGTGGGCACGATGGATTTCATCAACAATTACATCGGAAAGTACATCATCCTGATTTATTCGCTGTTCACGATTATGGTGGGGATGGCCACGGTGATCGTCGGGATGATCATCACGGATACCGACCGGCGCCTCCAACACCAGTTTGGCGAATTGCAGGAAACCCAGCAGCAACTGGCGCAGGCGGCCAAACTGGCCTCGGTCGGGCAACTGGCCGGCGGGATGGCGCACGAAATCAATAATCCCATTACGAGCATCCTGTCGCTGGCCAGTCATCTGGCGAGGAAGAATGCCGCTGCATCGCTGACGCCGCGTCAGCAGAAAAGTCTGGAGGTAATTGCGCAACAGGCCGAACGTGTGTCGAAGATCGTGGGAAACTTGCTGACCTTCGCTCGCGAGTCACACTTGGAACTGAGCCCGGTTGATGTCGCCGAACTGCTCGACACCGCCATCACCCTGGTCCAATACCGCCTGTCTGACAATGCAATCGATCTTCGCCGGGAGTTTTCCGCAGACCTGCCGATGGTCCTCGGTGATGCCGGGCGGCTGACCGAAGTCTTCGTCAATATCTTCAACAACGCAATTGACGCCATGCCCGGAGGGGGCACTTTGATTGTCCGTGCTTCGTCGAACTCGGCCAATGGCGGTGGCGTGCGCATGGAGGTGAAAGACATCGGCTGCGGGATTCCTTCCGAGCATCTGGCTCGTGTTTTCGATCCGTTCTTCACCACCAAAGAGCCTGGACGAGGCACGGGTCTGGGCCTTTCGATCAGCCACGGCATTGTCAAGGATCATGGTGGTGAGATTTGGGCCGAAAGCCAACCAGGCGCGGGCGCGACCGTGGTGATCACTCTTCCAGGAGGAAGCGAATGGAGCTGAAAAGGCGCATTCTTGTGATCGATGATGATCAGGCGATTTTGCAGAGCTGCCGGACGATCCTTGAGGACGAAGGGCACGAAGTGGAGGTTGCTTCGGAGGGTGAAGAGGGTCTGGCTCTGTTACGCAGGCAGTCGTTTGATTTGGCTTTAATCGATTTGCGAATGGCAGGGATGAACGGTCTGGAAGTCCTCGAACAAGTGATGGCCATCGACTCCGATCTCGTTGCCATCATCTTCACCGCGTATGGAACCATTGAATCAGCAGTCGAGGCAATCAAGAAAGGCGCGTTCAACTACTTGACCAAACCCTTCACAGCCGGCCAGCTCACGACCGTGGTGAGGAAGGGACTGGAACACCGATTCCTGCGGCTGGACAATCTGCGGTTGCGGCAGGAGCTAAAAGAATGCTGCTCCGCGCATCACATGATCGGGCGTAGCGCGCCTCTCGAGCTGGCGCTGGCCACGCTGGCAAAAGTGGCTCCTTCGGATGCGAATGTCCTGGTGACGGGAGAAAGCGGAACGGGCAAGGAACTCGTTGCCCGGGCGCTGCACGCCAATAGTGCTCGCTGCAAAGGTCCATTTGTTCCGGTGGACTGTGCCGCTCTTCCTTCGAATTTGCTCGAAAGTGAGTTGTTCGGGTATGAGAAAGGGGCTTTCACGGGCGCGCACCAGTCCAAGCGTGGCGTTCTGGAGCAAGCCGACGGTGGAACCTTGTTTCTCGACGAAATTGGGGAACTGAACCCCGAGTTGCAGGCCAAACTGCTGCGTACGTTGCAAGAGCGAACCTTTCGACGGCTCGGGGCAGAGCGGCTGGTCAGCGTCAACATCCGAGTTATCTCCTCCACGAGCCGCGAATTGAATGCAGAAGTTCAGCAGGGCCGATTCCGTCAGGACCTTTTCTACCGTTTGAATGTGGTAACGATTTGTCTTCCCTCTTTGCGAGAGCGGCAGGGCGACGTTGGCCTGCTGGTGCACCACTTCCTCCAGGAGTTCTCCGTAGCCGCAGGCAAAAACAACGTTCGGGTTACGTCGGAGGTTCTGCGGCTTCTCGAACAGTACCAATGGCCGGGGAATGTGCGCGAATTGCGCAACGTGATCGAACGGGCGGTCGTTCTTTGCGATGGAGAATGCGTACGGGTGCGCGACTTGCCGGATTATATTCGTGAGCAAGCCAGGTTGGGGAAGCAGATTCACGCCGCTATGGGTTACAAGGCCGCGCGTGAGAACTGGGTGGAATCCCAAGGAAAGCAGTATCTAACCACATTGCTGCGTCAGCACCATGGCAACATTTCGGCCGTCGCTCGCGATGCGCAGGTGAGCCGCAAATCGGTCTATGAGTTGTTGCGGCGTTTCGACATTGACGTACGCGAGTTCCAGTCTCATGTGCATGCCAGTTCACCGTCGACTGTTTCCTCTTCGTAACAGCTTAGGCTTTCAGTGTTACCTGCAGGTAACAATCGGGGACCCTCAGAAGAGTCATCCCCAGCAAACCCCACTTCCTAAGACACTAAGAATACAGAGGATAGATTTCTTTTTTCTTTGCCCCAAGTAAGGAACTCAACCTGCCACATTACACAAGGCCGGAGGGACCACCGGGTTGTGTTTCCGATGAACCAACTGCTGCTAGCGGCTCTGATCGGTCTGCAGGCTCTACAGTCTGTTGCAACGGGGGCCATCCAGGGCCGGGTGAGTGCAACTGGGCCGAAAGAAGACCGGGC
>JBGPXQ010000138.1:0-6978 GCA_041492805.1 Terriglobia bacterium
CAAGATCTCGATTGACGTGAAGAAACTCGGCGTACACTTGCTTTCCATTTCCGCGCACAAGCTGTACGGTCCGAAGGGTGTGGGCGCCCTGTACGTTCGAAAGGGAACACGGCTCGAACCGTTGCTGTATGGCGGGCACTCCGAGCGTGACCGCCGCCCCGGCACCGAAGATGTCGCCGGCATCGCGGGTTTGGGAAAGGCCGCGGAGCTGGCGTTGATGCACATGCAGGGAGAAAGCCAACGCATTGCCGCGCTTCGCGATCGTTTGGAGAAGGGTCTGCTCGAACGGATTCCGTACTCCAGGGTGAACGGTTCACGCGCGCAACGCACCCCCAATACCACGAATCTGACTCTCCCTTTTGTCGAGGGAGAGTCGATGGTGATTGCTCTTGACCTGAAGGGGATCGCGTGTTCCACGGGAGCGGCGTGCTCGTCGGGTGCGGTCGAACCGTCGCACGTTCTAACGGCGATTGGCCTGGTCCCGGAAGACGCGCGCGCGACGTTGCGCCTCAGCCTGGGGCGTCAGACGACTGACGATGAAATCGATTTTGCTCTCGACACGATCCCCCCGGTAATCGACCGCCTGCGCCAGATTTCTCCGACATATAAGAAACCTGCAATCGCTTGATCTGACGCTATACTAGCTTGGTGCCTGTCCTAGGAGGGGCACGGAAGAGAATGTGCGCGACGATGGAACCGACTCCAAATCTGCAGGCGTTAACCGCAGTCGCCATGAGCGGCGGCGTGGACAGCTCGGCTGTCGCGGCCATGCTTGTGCAGCGCGGGTTTCCGGTTGTCGGGCTGACGATGCAGCTCTGGAACCAGCGCCGCCTGCCGGAACTCGACCGTGATGGTACGCACGGACAGCGTTGCTGCTCGCTCGATGACGTGTACGATGCGAAGCGCGTGGCACAGCACCTGGGAATGCCGCACTATGTGGTGAATTACGAGCAGCGATTTGAAGAAACAGTTGTGCGACCGTTTGTCGAAGAATATCTTGCGGGACGCACGCCGATTCCGTGCACTCACTGTAACAACCACGTGAAGTTCGATCCCTTGCTCGTAACTTCACAGCAGATTGGGGCCGACCGCCTGGCAACCGGCCACTACGCCCGCATCCGCCGCAATGAAACAACGGGGCGCTACGAACTGCTGCGCGCCGTGGATGCGACCAAGGATCAGACCTATTTTCTGTTCGGTCTGACGCAGGAGCAGATGTCGCGGACGGATTTTCCACTAGGCGAACTCGACAAGAGCACGGTGCGGGAAATCGCGCGCCAGGCAGCCCTGCCCGTAGCGGAGAAGGCGGAAAGCCAGGAGATTTGCTTCGTCCCGTCGGGAAATTACGTGCAATTTATCGAAGCGTATTTGGGCGAACGTGGCGAAGCGGTTCCGGAGGAAGTAGGCGATCTGGTGACGGCCAGTGGGGAAGTCGTCGGGCGGCATCGCGGAGTGCACCATTACACCATCGGTCAGCGCAAGGGGTTGGGCATCGCCGCCGGAAGGCCGCTCTATGTGGTCGAACTCGACCGTGCGGCAAACCGCGTCGTTGTCGGCGATGACGCGGAGTTGCGTTCGGAGTCGTGCGCGGTACGCGACGTCAATTGGGTTTCGTTCGCTGCTCTCGAAACGCCCGTGCGCGCAACGGTGAAGATCCGTCACCGCCACGAACCGGCGTCGGCCACCATCGAGCCGATTGACGCCGCTTCCGCTCGAGTGAAGTTCGATGTGCCGCAGCGCGCGATTACTCCGGGACAGGCTGCGGTGTTTTATTCAGGGGATGTCTGTCTCGGCGGCGGATGGATTCGGTAACGCTTCGACTGAAGTTTGCCGGCAGGAAATCTACAGCTTTCTCGCGAAATCTATGGAAGCCAAAGGGCCAACCTTCACCCAATCCTCGTAGCTTTTCACTACCGTTCTTATGTGGATGCTTGTTGCAGGCTAAATGAACATTCCTTCGTCCTGCTGTTCACTGGGTGGTTCCGCAGGCTCGCGCCCGTGCCGGGCGGCGCGGAAGAATTCCAGGCCGGTCTGGATCCCCCGAATTATTGCGGAAGCCTTTACGACGGGTCCCCAGATGGTCCCCCGCAGGCGCGATCCTGCTTCTTCGACGGCTTCCATGGCGCCGCTCAGAATCTGATCGACATGGATGAGCTGCAGACGCAGCCGTTCCATCGTCTCCGTGAGGATTCGATCGACCTTCTGCGCCTGGCCCCGTGCCAGACGAGTGAGTTCGGCGGCGTCCGAAACGATGCTTGAAATGTGAGGGGAGGCATCCTCCACAAGAATTTGGACCCTGGAAAGAATCGGGGCCAAGCGCGCGTTGAGGTCCGCGACGGTTTCCTCAACGCGTGCAGCAGTGCGGCGAAGTTGGAGAAATAGCGCGACCAGGACGATCGCCTGCAGGACAACCGCAAGCGCAGTCACCACTACGAAAAACGGTATCCAGCTTTCCATGCAATCGCCTCGACGCGATTACTGCGCTTTGGCTTTCTCCCGCTGATAGGCTTCGCGGCCCGCATCCACCGCCGCGGTCAGGGTTTCTTTCTGGCGCGACGCGGCCTGCTTGCTCCGCTCGACCAAATCTTCAGCGCGCTCGCGCAGTTCCCGTGCTTTGCGTTGCGCATACTCGCGGCCCTCGTCGGCCTTCTGCGCCAGGAATTCGCGCGTCTCCTCACCAGACTTTGGCGCGAACAAGATGCCTACCAATGCGCCAATTCCAAGACCTACCAGGAAAAAACTGATTTTTGATCCAGCATTGTCCGACATGGCTTGCCCCCTTCAGATTTGGAAAGTAGCACAGGGTCGTGGCAGAAGCAAGGAATCCCCGGATTTAACGTTCCCGAGAGACGGAGGAAGGTGTACTTGCCAGATGGGCAAAAATGCGCTTGGCAAGCGCCAGGGGTACGACACGGGCAATTTGCTCGATGCTGGCAGAGCGCAGTTGCGTGATGCTGCCGAAGCGCCGCAAAAGCTTCTGCGCAGTCCGCGGGCCTACTCCCGCGATATCTTCCAGGCCTGTCTGAATCGTGCGTTTTGCCCGCCGCTGGCGGTGGAATCCCACGGCGAAGCGATGCGTTTCGTCTCGAATCTGCTGAATCAAATGGAGGATCGGTGAATGGTGTTCCAGGCGGATCGGCTGATCCTCCTGCCCGAGGACGTAGATGATTTCCTCCTGCTTTGCAATGCTGGCGACAGCCTGGTTGATGACCTCCAGATTTTCCAGTGCCGACGCAGCCGCGTGGAGCTGGCCGAGACCTCCGTCGATCAGGATGAGGCTGGGGAAATTCTTTTTTTCCTCCTGAAGGCGCCGGTAACGGCGCTCGATCGTTTCTCGCATGCTCGCGAAATCGTCATTTCCCCATTCTCCGCGAATGATGAACTTGCGATAATCGGATTTTTTCATCCGCCCGTCTTCCCACACGACCATCGAAGCAACTGTGTCAGAGCCTTGCAGATGGGAGATATCGAAGCTCTCGATGCGGTGGGGCGGCTCCGGCAGCCCGAGCGCCTGTTCGAGTGCCTCGACGATCGCTTTCGAGCTTGGCTTCAAGACACGGAAGCGCTGCTCGAAGGAGTGGCGCGCGTTCTTTTCGACCAGCTCCAGGAAGGCGTGTTTCGCCCCTCGCTGCGGCATCAATATCTCGACGCGGCTGCGTGGCGGCTGGAGGTTTGCCGCACGCTCGCTGAGAGCTTCCTCAAGGATCGTGCGGTCCTCGAAGTCCATTGGCACGTGAATGGCGCGCGGCAGGTACGCGGCGTCGAGATAGAGCTGTTTCAGCAGGGAAGATAAAAAGTCAGCGGGTTCAAATTCTTCGAGATCTTCCCAGTAGAAGTCACGCCGGTCGACGACGCGCCCGCCGCGAAGATGGAAAAGATTGACGGCCACCAGCGGGGGCTCCGCATGCCACGCCAGGACGTCCGTGTCGTCGCCCGTTGCTGCGGCAATTTTTTGCCGCTCCTCGATCTCGGTGAGTGTGTGGAGGAGATCCCGATAGGAGGCTGCTTGTTCGAAGCGCTCGGAATCCGAAGCTTCCTGCATGCGGGATTCAAGGCTTTTCATCAGGTCGTGGCGGCGGCCTTCGAGAAACATCCTCGTGTCTCGAGCGGCCTCCGAGTAGCGCTCATCGGAGATGAGTCCCGGGACGCACGGGCCGTGGCACCGGCGAATGTAATATTGCAGGCAGGGCCTTGGATGTGCGCGTGTCAGGTCTACCGTGCACGAGGGGACGCGGAACGTCTTGTGAATGAAATGAACGATCCGGTGCGCGAGGCTGTGCGGAAAATACGGGCCGAAGTAAATCGAGCCATCCTTCAGCAGGCGGCGCGTGACGTATACGCGCGGGAATTGCTCAAATGCCGAATAGCGAATGTACGGGTAGGTCTTATCGTCGCGCAGCATCACGTTGAATTTTGGCTTATGCTGCTTGATGAGGATGTTTTCGAGTGCGAGGGCCTCGCGGTCGTTATCCACGACGATGTAGTCGAGGTCGGCAATTTCGCGCACGAGGGAACCCGTCTTCGCGTCCGACCACCTGGATTCGAGGAAGTACGATCTTACGCGGTTACGCAGCGAGCGCGATTTACCGACGTAGAGAATATTCCCCAAAGCGTCCTTGAATAGATACACGCCGGCGTCGGTCGGGAGATTCGCGGCTTTTTGTGCAAGTTCCATCGCGGGAGTAGAATGGGCGCGGGCTCTACTTGGAGCCCGCCAGAATTAAGATGCGCGGCGGCCCGCGCTTGGGCAACACTCATGATAACAAAGTGAATCCTATCTGCGCAGAACATGAGATTTCTGATAACCATTTTGTCCGCTGCCATGTTGCTGATGAGTGCCCCGTCCGTAAGGGCGCAACAGATTTCTCCGTCCACGCCGCCCCCACCGCCGCCTCCCGAGGCGCCACCCGCGCCGGCCGAGCCCGTATTCGACCCGTTTCATGCGGAGAAGAGCATCGAAATCGGAACGTTCTACATGAAAAAAGGCAATTACGACGCGGCAATCGATCGGTTCATGGATGCGACGCATTTTCAACCCGGGCTGGCGAAACCCTGGAGACTGATCGGGGAAGCCTACGAAAAGAAGCATGACAACGGCCGCGCCATCGAGTCTTACAAGAAATATCTCGAAGTCTTTCCCGGGGTCGAGGACGCCGCAAAGGTGAAAAATCGGATTGTCACGCTCGAAGGAAGAGCCGGACGGCAGGCCTCCAGGCGTCCGCCGCATTAAATTCCACGAGGCTTGCAGAATTCCGGCGAGGGCCTATTCCTCCTTGCGCGTCAACCTCGGTTTTCAACGGACATGTTCGAGGAATCGTCGAGCCTGCGTGTAGTTCCTGAATTGCTTTTCTTCGGCTCGGAATTCGGCGGAATGCGCTTGCAGTCCGCAAGCAGCAGCGCGCAGGGGATGCTTCACATGGAGCATTTCGTGATAGAGGATAAACTCGACAGCGTAGGGAGGCACGTCCGCGCGATCCAGCCGATTGTTCATGACGATTTGATCGAGAGAAGGGTCGAAGCACCCATACTGCGAGCGCCAGGGGCGGGCGCTCCAGCCGAGGCGCGGACGGCTAAGACGTCCGCCGAAGTATTCGAGATTGAGCGCCGCGAACATGGGTGCAAGATCGTGGGCCGAGCCGCGCGGATTATGCGCGATGCGGCGCGCGCGTTTGCGCCGGACGCGCGCAATGTGACGTCGCGTGGAATGCGCGAGTGCGAACTCGCGGTAGAGGCGGCGCAGATCGGCAGGCACCCGGCGGCGATACATCTGCGCCAATAGGATGGCTGCGGCTGCTTCAATCACCGGCACGGGCGCGTCACGCAGAATATCGGAGAGTCGCACATGGGCGGTCTCTTCCCGCAGTCGCATCGTGTGCGCGAGATTGGCGTAGGGGTACAGTTCCACGACGAAGTGCGGCGGTCGTCCCTGGCAGCCCAGCCGTGTAAAGATACGATGAAAAATTCGGTCGCCGCCCGGGAGCCCTGCGGCCGACGAACGTTTGCGTGTTGCGCGCCCGGCTCCCATCACGACGGCTTGCGCCGTACCGGGACCGGCGCCATTTCTTTCGTGGCTTTTTCGACGTCTTTGGCGGCATCTTGCGTAGCCTCAAGGGCGTCGTCGAGATTTTCCTTGTACGTCTCTCGCTCGAGACCTTTGGCCGCGAGCTCCTGGAGGTACGGCAGAGATTCTTTGATACGCGTCTGCAATGCTTTCACGCCTTCCCGGATATCTTCCTGTTTCTCGATGCCAATGTCCACCAAGTCGGCGGCATCGTCGATGCAGCCGGTATAGCCGTTTAACAAGCTGTTCAGGCGGTCGGTCCGCTTCTGGTCAGCCGAGTCCATGTGCGCGAACTCGTACTGGAGTTTCTTGATGCGGTCCCCCGCGAACTTCGCGTACAGCAGGATACGTGGGCCGGTCATCCCGGCGTCACGAATCTTCTCGGCCTCATCTTCGCTCAGGTATTCCTTTTTCTGGGGAGCAGCCGGGCGCGCGGCCGGCGCATTGGACAGTAGGCTGGCGAGCAACAGGAAAGTTCCCGGTATGGCGAACGCTCGCATCGGGCGCCTCACGGATTCGCTTTCTTCGGATTCTGATCCGGACGGCGAGGAAACAGCGCGTCGATGAGTTCATTCTGCGTCTTTACGAGGTCGGTGCGGACTTCGCGGAAGAATGGGCGCTTGTCCACCGGAAGCGCGAGAATCAAATCATCTATACGCCTAACATTCTCGCGGAGGCTGATCTGAAGTTCCTTGAACCCTGCCGGCTTTCGCTCCGCGTCGACACCTGTGGCCTTGAGCTCCTCGGTCATGTGCTGAATTTCGTCGCGGTACTGCTCGAGCGTTTGCAGCGAAGCGACATCCTCTCCGGCCTTGAGGTGCTTGCGAGCTTGGTCAACTTGATCGTCGCCGAGCTTCGCTAACGCGCGGGCCTTGCGCACCGGGTCCGTTTCCTGCTCGTATCGCGCCAGCTCCACA
>JBGPXQ010000022.1:0-13559 GCA_041492805.1 Terriglobia bacterium
CGAAAGCTGCGCGAACAGCAGCCGGGCTTCGATCTGGCCTCCTTGAATCATGTGAATCCGGGCGCGGCCGAACGCATATTCGCCGGGCCCGATGGAAACGCATTTTGGGAAATGGTGCTGCTCGCGGGATCGCTCGGCACGCAAATCGAAGCCGCCGTGGGAGCGCAAGAGCCTGCCTTCATCGCGAAGTACGCGTTTCAACTCGCGCAGGCGTTCAACCTCTTTTACCACCATCATCGCGTCCTCACCGAAGAGGACGAGGCCAAAAAGATATTCCTTCTTCAGTTGAGCCGCTTGGTGGAACTCCAACTGGTTAGCGCGCTGGAGCTACTCGGAATTGATTCTCCCGAAAAAATGTAGGTATGGAGCACAGACTTCAGTGTGTGCGCATTTTGTTCTGGCGAAACTTGAGGGCACAGGCTGAAGCCTGTGCCATTTTTTCGACAAGTTCTTCAACTATTTCGCGGAAGAACTATTCGCGCCGAATTTCATGGCCAGATCGACCAGCGTCCGTACGGGCACGCCCGTCGCGCCTTTCGCCGCCCAGGGCTTGACGTCATCCTGCCAGGCGGTTCCGGCGATATCGAGATGGATCCACGGCGTGTCCCCCGTGAATTCTTTTATGAACATCGCGCCCACAGTGGCGCCGCCACCCTTGCCGCTGCCGACGTTCTGAATATCCGCGACGCCGCTCTTGATCATCTCGCGGTACTCGTCATCGACGGGAAGAGGCCACATTTTTTCGCCCGCCGCCTTGGCGCTGGCCAGCAGCAGGTCCGTGAATGCCTGATCAGAACCGAAGACTCCGACGTTGACATTGGCGAGCGCAACTACGACCGCGCCGGTAAGCGTTGCCGCGTCCACCAGGTGCGTGCAGCCAAGTTGCTTCGCGTAAGTGACACCATCCGCCAGGACAAGGCGGCCCTCAGCATCCGTGTTGATCACTTCGATTGATTTCCCGGACATGGCAATTTGGACGTCGCCGGGCTTCTGCGCGCGGCCTCCGGGCATGTTTTCGCTGGACGGCACGACGGCAATCACCTTACACCTCGGCTTGAGGCGGGCAATCGCCCGCATCGTCCCAAGCATTGCGGCGCCGCCGCACATGTCGTACTTCATCTTCTCCATGTCATTGGCGGGCTTGATCGAAATCCCCCCGGTATCAAAAGTGATCGCCTTGCCAACCAGGCCGAGAACGGGATCTCCCGGATCCAGTTTTTCGGGGGTATAGGTGACCACGATCAGCCGCGGCGGCTCTGCGCTACCCTGTGCAACTGAAAGTAAAGCCCCCATCTTGAGCGCTTCGATCTTTTTCTCGTCCAAAATCTCTATCGAGAGACCCGCCTCGCGCGCCATGGCTTCAGCCCGCGAGGCCAAAATACGCGGGGTCAATCGGTTCGAAGGTTCGTTGCCGAGTTCGCGTGCGAAGTTCTGGGATTCCGCGATGAGGCGGCCGCGCTCGAGTCCGCGTTCCGCATCGCTGCGCGAGGACTCTTCCCAGCCAGTGATCGCCGCAGCGGTGATTTCATTCCCGGGCTTCTTGTCGGTCTTGTACTTATCCGAATCAAAATTTGCCAGAATGAATCCTTCGACGATGGCCTGCGCTGCCGCGGCGCTGCGGTCGTTTTCCCGCGCGAGGAAGGTCAGGCGCTTTATCTGTCGCGACTTCAGCGTTCGAACCGCCGCGCCCGCGAGTCTCCGAAGCTCGGGCGTTCCGAATTTGTCTTTTTTTCCTGCCCCGAGGATCAGGACTCTCTGAGCCGCCAGCCCTTGCGGGTAGTGCAGCAGTGTGACCTCGAGCATCTTGCCGGTGATTTCGCCCGCGACAGCAAGTTTCGAAAGCGCGCCGCCCGTGGCCCCGTCAATCTCCGACAGAACACCGTCAACAGGCTTGTCCTGTTCGAATGCGTACGTCACAAGTGCATCGGTGTCGATCTTGGCCAATGGCCGGGTGTCTACTGTAGTCTCCATGAGTTCCCTTCTTCGGATGAAATGGCGCCGCCCGTTGGACGGCGCGAAAACCAAGAAATTGCAAAATCTGTCAACCTGCTGTCGGACTCCGACAGAATGACGCCGGCATTCTACCCAATCTAGCGGTGGCGAAACTTGTACATGGCCTCGCCGACCTCCTTCCTGGCCTCCTTATCTCGCTCCGTCTGGCGGCGGTCCCATTTCTTCTTGCCTTGAGCAAGGGCAATTTCACATTTGGCGATGCCATCGCGGAAGTAGATCCGGAGGGGCACCAGGGTCAGCCCTTTCTGGTCTGTTTTTCGGTCCAATTTTTCGATCTCTTCGCTCCTTAACAGGAGTTTTCGGGGCCGCAGAGGCGTATGGTTAAATGGCCCCCCCGGGAGATATTCCGCAATATGGCAGTTCAACAACCAGACAGCGCCGCCGCGGATCACGGCATAGGCGTCGCGCAGGTTCGCCTTCCCTTCGCGCAAGGATTTCACTTCGGTTCCAAGCAACACCATCCCCGCCTCATGCTTCTCAAGGAGGTGATAATTGTAAGAAGCGGAGCGGTTTTGGGCAACCAGCAGCTCCGCAGGTTTCCCCTGTTTTTTTGGCGGTTTACCCACGGAGAGGTATCTTAGCTGTGGCTAGTAACTAGAAGCAAGCTCTCGCCTTGTCCGAGTTTTGTGGGGGTGCTAGACTGCTTTGAGATTGATTGAAAACGCGGAGCGCGGATGAAATCCCGGTACCTCTCTAGACTGGTTCTAATTGTGACAGCCGTGCTCCTGGCGGGCTGTGCCAAAGGGAACCAGCCATACAATGCTGGCAAGAAGGCAGAATCACTAAACGACTACGACACGGCCCTGGAAAACTACAACAAAGCCCTACGGGCTGAACCGAACAACACAGAATACAAGCTAAAGGCTGCCAGGGCGCGCTTTGAAGCGGGCCAGTGGCATGTGGACCAGGGACGGCGGCTCCGGGAACAGTCCAATCCGGAACTGGCGCTGGCCGAGTTCCGGAAGGCAGGGATGATCGATCCCTCGAGCGCCGTGGCGGCGCAGGAGGCCCAAGCCACGATTGACTTGATCGCGGCCAAACAAAACACGACGCAGAATGCCGCGCCCACGGCGCCGGCGGCGGAAGAACGCAAGCTGATGGCAGGGCCGCCAGAACTGGCACCACTCTCCCGGGCGCCTATCAATATGAAGGCGACCAACGATGCAAAAGCCGTTTTCGACGCGGTCGGCAAGCTTGCAGGCCTGACGGTGATTTTCGACGTGGATTTCACTTCCCGGCGCATTTCCGTCGAATTGACAAACGTCACGCTGGAGCAAGCGCTGAATATCGTGGCGCTGCAAAGCAAGGCGTTCTGGCGTCCGGTCACCTCGAACATTATTTTCGTCGCCCCGGATCAAGCGCAAAAGCGTAAGGACTATGAGGAAGAGATCGTAAAGACTTTTTATCTGCGCAATACAGTCCTGCCCCAGGAACTGACCGAAATTGTAACGAGCATTCGCCAGTTGCTCGATCTGAGGCGCGTGCAGCAGATCAACGCCCAGAACGCGATTGTGATCCGCGATACTCCCGACCGGGTCATGCTTGCCCAGAAGATTATTGATGACATCGATAAGGCGAGGCCCGAAGTCGTGATTCAGGTTGCGGTGATGCAGGCGCGGCGTGACCGGCTTCGGAATCTGGGGATTCAGCCGGGCACTTCTTCGCAGCTCGCTTTTACACCGCCTTCCACCGGTTCAACAACGGCCACTTCCCTCGCACTGAACCAGCTTCAACGCCTCTCGACCGCGGATTACAGCATAACGTTGCCGGGCGCTGAGGCAAATTTCCTGATGACTGACAGCTCGACACACATCATCGACAACCCGGAAATCCGTGTCGTCGATGGCCAGACCGCCAAGCTTCGTGTTGGCGATCGAGTCCCGGTCGCAACCGGAAGCTTCCAGGCGGGCGTGGGCGTCGGCGCAACGGGAACGGGGGCGGGCGTCATCAATCCGCTGGTGAACACGCAGTTTCAGTACCTGGACGTCGGCGTGAATGTGGACGTTACGCCGCGCATTCATCCCAACCACGAAATTAGCCTGAAAGTGAATATAGTCGTCTCGTCAGTTACCGGGACGTCAAGTATCGGCGGGATCAGCCAGCCCATCATTAGCCAGCGAAGTATCGAGCACGATGTGCGCCTGAAGGATGGTGAAGTCAACATCCTCGGCGGCTTGATCGAACGGACGGACGTCGATACGATCAACGGGTGGCCTTGGCTGGCAAAGCTTCCGTTCTTCCGCTATTTTTTTTCGGGCAACACTGTTGATCATCAGGAAAACGAAGTCCTGATTGTATTGATCCCACACATCGTGCGGCTCCCCACGATGACTGCTGAAAATCTGCGCAGCATTGCATCGGGAACAGACACGAATGCAGAAGTGCGCTTGGAAAACGAAGTGATGGCGCCTCCGGTGCCGAAAGCGCAAAGCATTCCTGTGCCGCCGACTCCTCCCCCGGTGACCGCCCCTGGTCAGGCGCAGGCATCGCAGAACCCGGGATTGCGATTCGATCCCGGAACCGTCGCCCTGCGGCCGGGCGAAACAACGACGATTGGTGTTGTCGTGCAAAATGTCCAGGACCTGTACTCTATCCCGATGCTGCTGCAATTCAATCCGGCTATCATTTCCATCGAAGACGTGCGGCAGGGTGGGTTCCTCTCGGGAGGAACACAGGACATTGCCATCGTCGAGCGCGTGGACAAGGAGCGAGGACAGGCAATCATCTCGGCCACGCGCATGCCGAACACTCCGGGCGTGAGCGGCTCGGGCACACTGGTCGGGATTGTTGTGCGCGGCGTTGCGCCGGGCAATTCCCAGCTATCCATTGTCCAGGTTAATGCGAAGGATTCACAGCAACGACCAATTCAGATGGTGACCAGCGAGGCCGCCATCCGGGTTCAGTAACCGCACCGGGAATCTCATGCGGCGACGTATTTCACCACAGCGCGTAAGGCGAAACTGTCAGGCGGGAATGACTCTGATCGAATTGGTTATCGCCTGCGGAATTCTCCTGGTCTTGTCTTCGGCCGCGCTGCCGGTCGCGCGAATGACTGTGAAACGTCAGAGAGAAACTGAACTGCGGCGCGACTTGCGCGAAATGAGAGATGCCATCGACCGTTACAAGGACGCCGCGGACAAGAACTTGATCCGCATCGAGGTCGGCAGCCAGGGTTATCCACCTGATCTCGACACGCTGGTCAGCGGGGTCACGGTCAGCGTCGGCGGGACGTCGCAGGTTGGTGTCAGTGCCTCCGCTTTGGCCGGTGCCAGCAGCACAGCGCAGGTCAGCGCTCTGCCGAGCCAACCCGGTCAGCTTGCTTCCGAGGCGCCGGGCAAGGTGCGATTCCTTCGAAAGATTCTGGTGGATCCGATGACCGGAAAGGCCGAATGGGGATTGCGCTCTGTGCAGGATGACCCTGACTCCCATAGCTGGGGAGGGCACAACGTTTTTGACGTTTATTCGCTTTCAACGGGCGAAGCAATCGACGGAACGAAATATGCAGATTGGTAGAAAACGGATCCGTTCGATCGCGCTTGCCTCCATTGCATGCAGACTGCGCAGAAACGGGCGCGGGTTTCGTACAGAGGGGTTCTCCTTGCTCGAATTGATGATCGTTCTCACGATCATCATGATCCTGGCAACAATCGCAGCGGGAAGATATGACAGGTCCGTCCAGCGCGCAAGAGAAGCAACACTCAAGCAGGATCTGTACGTGATGCGGCAGGCCATCCAGCAATATACCCTGGACAAGCAGGCGGCGCCGGGATCGCTCGACGACCTCGTTCAGGCAAAGTATCTAGGGGCAATCCCCGTCGACCCAATCACGCGCGCAAAGGATTGGCACACGGACTCTGAGGATCTCCTCCTTTCTCCTGAGCAAACCTCGTCCGGAATCACTGACGTACACTCCGCATCCGATGCTAGCTCTCCGTTCGAGGGCACCGCCTACAGCACGTGGTAATTGCAGCCCCCAGCCAGTCCTCATTCAATCCGGGCACGGAAAACTACGCTATCAATCATATGGAATTCCAATCCGGAAGCGCTCTTCGTCCCACCATCACCTCTGCGGCCCGTCGTCCGAGGTAAACCGACAGCGCCACGCCGTGCCCACTGTAGCCACCGAGTACAAGGGCGCGGGGGCTGCGAGGATGCTGCTCAAATACAGGCCGCCACTGGTCCGCGATCAGGATCGGTCCTCCCCATCGGTGGGTAAACTCAACGCGATGCAAGACCGGGTGCAATCCGCGTACGCGACGCTCAAGCCGGGCGATCAACTCTGCCGCCTGTCCAGCAGTTACATCGAGATCAACCAGTTCCCGCCAATCGTTCAGATGCACGAGCCCGCTGCCGAAAATAACTCCATTGTTAGACAGGAGCCGGCCCCACAAGTAAGGAAAATCAATCGTATAGAAAGGTTTCTTCGCGCCCAATCCCAGAGTCTCACGCTGCGCTTCGGTGAGAGGCTCGGTTGCCACAGCCAGGGTAAACTTGGGCTGTGCGCGCTGGAACAGACCGCTCAACTCAAGCGACATTGCGTTCGTAGCCAGCAGGACGTTTTGAGCGCTGAGCACATTACCTCTGACGACCAACCGTACGGGCTCCTGGAATTCGATCTTCTCGACTGAGGCGTCCTCGAAAATCTGCGCGCCAAGCGCCTCCGCGGTGCGCGCCAAGCCGCTCACAAGTTTTCCTGGATCTATCGTGCCGCCAGGAACCTGTTTCGCGGCGCGGAGTTCCCCGGAATCCGTCCATGAGATCGGGGAATCCTGCAATCTGCCTGCTCGACCGAGCTCCCACACTCCGGGCAATGAAAGATCGCAATCCAACGCCAATTCTTGCACGATCTCTGAAAAACCTGCCAACACATCGCCTAATCCGGGAAGATCGCCCGCGGCGGTTTCTCCAAGGGTCATTCCACCCGTGTGGCCGCTCGAGCCAGCGCCGAGAATGCCGGACTCGAACAAAGCGACACTCTTCAGCGGTTCGAGCCGGCGCAACCATGCCGCGGCTGAAAGGCCTGTGAATCCTCCGCCGACAACAGCGAAATCGATTTCCTCGGGTATTGGCCGCCGTCTGGAGCGAAAATCAATTCTCCATGGAGTTTCACCCCAGCGCGTATTGAACGTGGCGCCTGGCATGCTTTATCCCCCCCAGGAACAATCAGGCTACTCGTGTCTCGTCCGAGTCGCTCGCCCGCATTGTTGCAGAATAAAGCGAAATGTCTGCGGGAAAAATATTTTGAGGACTCGACTGCTTCCGGACGTGCGTCTCTCCCGCCGGTCACGACTGCAATCGTCGTTGGCTAATAGAGAGAGATGGGGCGCTCGAGAGGGGACGCAATTGCCGGACCGTTCACTCGCCAATGCCTATCGCAAAGCCGGTAAAGCGCCTCTGGTAGCCTGCGAACTGCCCAAAGCCAGGAGAAGAAACGTTGTTGAATACGTCGTGCGGATTGCGGTGATTCGTGGCGTTGAGGGAAAAAACTCCCAAGCGAACCTTGCGGCCCTTAGATTTATCCAAGAACGGTATGTGCAGAATGATGTCCCGATAGATTTTTGCGTCCAGCGAAAAATAAATCGGGAAACGCAGACTATTCGGCGAGCCCACATAATTCTGCAAGACGTCCAACGCGGAATACGCAAACCCCGAGCGCATGTCGGCTACCGGGCTCACGAACAACTTCCACCAAGGAAGGCGGACGAAGCCCCAAGCAAGAGCTCTGTTAGGGACATCCGCGGAAAGAATGCCGGAAACATTTGGACGGATCACCGGAGCTTCGAACGGCACGAAGGTATCCGAAAGCGCATTGAGGTCACCGCGCCCGCGGCTCCAGACGTACGAGACATTCAGATCCGCGCGTTCGCTAGGCCGATAGTGAGCGGTCACTTCCGCCTGGCGATACTGCGAGGTTCCTGTGTTCCTGAGGGCGAGCACATCACTCGTCCCGGTCGCGCCCGGGACCGGATCCACAACGAAGAGGTTCCTCGTGTGGCTGTCAAGGTAACTCACCCGAATGCTGAGATTTGTGCGAACCGCGCTTTCGACTTCGGTGTTCCACGTAAATGTGCGGGGGCTGCTGCTCGGAGTTTGGGACCCTGGTGAACTCGGGCTTGCGCCCGCAGGCAGGTAGAGATTCACAAGGGTGACGGGCGGGCCCGCCAGTGCACCGGACGAATCGAACGAGCTGATCACTCGCATCTGATTATCAGCGAAGTCCCCCGCCAGCAGCGGCACATGGCCGTAGATCACGCCAGCGCCCGCACGGATGACGGTCTTTCCGTCCGCGGGCGCGTAAGCCAGACCTCCACGTGGCGCGAAAGCGAAATCGCGTCCAATGGATTGGCTCGACAAGCGCCCTCCGAAGTTCAAGGACAGGTGGTTGGTCAGAGTCCAGCGGTCCTCCGCAAATTCTGAAACTTCCGCGCCGGTTGCTTGCAAGAGGCTGGCACCCTGGAAGTCGATCTGCTCGGCGAGTGAGCCATCCTCAGCCCGCAACTGGATGGGATGGGATACGCTGCTTCCGCCGTAAGTCCGATACAAGACGTCTGTTCCAAATTTCAGTTCATGGCGGCCGTACCAGGACTTCGCCGGCAACGCAACTGTCGGAAGGGCTTCCACTTGGTTTGCTTTCCTGGCCCAGGTATTGAAGAAATTTCCGCCCCAGCCTTCGGGACTAATTTCCATGTCGGCCGGCCCCTGACCGTATGCACTGCTGTTGAACCGCGTGTAGTGAACGACCGCGTTGAGGATCACCCCTGAATCAAACTGGTAGGCGTCTGAGATGCCGGCGGACACTCCCCTCCGCCTATAGTCCACGGACGCGCTTTGCGGGATCAGCGTATTGATATTTGTGAACTGCAGGTTTTGCGGGAAGACGTTGACGTTGAAATTCACAATGTGCCGCGGCGAAAAAGTTGCCTGGAGTTCCGTGAAAGATATGAAGCTCCGTCTGTACGTCTCATTCAAGGGCCACGCCAATCCTCGCACCGGATCTCTCCGATATTCGTAAGTCAGGTCTTCGGAGAAATTGTATTTATTTTTGACCAGCGGACCGCCGAACTCCAGCCGCGGCGTCATGTTGGCAATTCCCACGAGGCGGCCGTCCTTTGCGCGAAATGCCGGGATGAAATCGAGCAGTTTATAACTCCATGCCCCCGGGGGAGGCTTAAGTTCGATCCTCGTCAAGCCGCCGGAAAATCCTCCGAACTCGGAACTATCCGGTGTGTTATAGACTTTAACGGATTGAATGACCCCAGGCGGAACAGGAATCGCGAAGCTTCCTGAAACCGGGTCCACATTTTCCGCCGAATCCACCAACAACATGCCCTGGCTTTCTGTTTGGCCGTTGAAATTCAGCTTTCCTTCCGGCGTCCGAATCACACTGGGTGACAAAGACAGGACCTCCGCTAATTCCTGCGTGCGGAGTGGCAGAGCCTCTAATTGCTTTTCGCTGACAGTGGCAGATGCGCTCACACTCTGCGTGGCAACGTCGGTGGCTTCCCCTTGAACCTCGACTCGCTCATTGAGGGAGTTGATCTGGAGAGCAATGTCCTGGAGAGCGGCCTGGCCGGGTCCGAGCGTCACTGTCGCAGTCCACGGTTTAAAGCCCTCCACACTGGCTTCGAGGGTGTAGCTTCCTGGAGCCTGACGAGTGAACTCGTAGTGACCCTCAGCATCAGTCAGTATCGATTGGGATGTAGACCGAGGGGCCGGACCAGTCAACTTCACTGCGATCCCTCCCAGATTATTTATTGAACCCTCCCCGGTAGCGACTGTGACTCTGCCCGTGATAGACGGGGTCAAGGCCTGTGGGTGCGCTGCCGGCTGCTGAGTGAATCCAGGAATCGCGCAAATCGACAGGGTGAAAAGCAACACTCCGCGCAATGAGCACGTTGTGAAATTGGCCCTCTTGCCGAACGCCCTCACCGGTACACGCCCGGATCGAATGGCGGTGCCTCGGGGTCGCGATCTGCCTTGTGGCTGTCTGGGCCGTACTGCTCCTTGGCATGCCGAGCGTGATGCATGGCTGTGTTTTCTCCCTCAGTTTGGCCGCATGGATCAGAAACGAAGAGGTCTATCTGAATGAATTGCGGACAAACCTATGTTCCTTCGATTTGACTCCGAAACCAAACGTAACGTTGCTCTGGTTTTCTCAAACGGTAACCCGCACCGGCGACCGTCGCCAGGCTAGCATTGCGGTCGCATTCCTAGCCTATATGTGCAACAGAATTAAGGAGGTAAGACACCACAGGAAACGTATTATGGGCAAACCCAAAATCAGTATCGCGCATGCGAATGGGGCAATTACTGTGCCCGGTGGTCTGGACAACAGTTCGTTGACAGCGGATAGATGGCTTGCTATGTTCATCGCTCAAATTACGCATCTGCCTAAGGAACTTCGGTACCGCGCGGTTCGGTTGTTTGTTTCGCTGTGCGGCACCTTTCGCGACTCTATTTCAGGAAAGAGAGCCTCATGAAGATCGACATCTTCTGCCATATTTTCCCCCAGGCCTTCTATGACCGAATGCGCAAGCTCCCGGAAAGCGGTATAAAAATGCGCTCCCTTGGCATCCCGGCGATGGTGGATCTGGACGTTCGTTTCCGCATGATGGACCGGTTCTCCGAGTACGTTCAGGTCGTCAGCCTTGCCGCCCCTCCAATCGAAGCTCTCGGGGATGCAAAACATTCACCGGACCTGGCCCAGATTGCCAATGACGGCCTCGCGGAGCTTGTCTTGAAGCACCCCGACCGGTTTCCAGGCTTCGTGGCCTCGCTGCCGATGAACAACCCCAAAGCCGCGGTCCAGGAAATCGAACGCGCGGTCATGAAGTTGGGAGCCACGGGAGTTCAATTCTTTTCGAATGTAAATGGGCGGCCACTGGATGATCCCGAGTTCCTCCCCATCTTCGAAAAGATGGCGGAGGTCAACCTTCCGATATGGCTCCATCCGAGCCGCGGCGCCGGTTTTCCTGATTATCAAACCGAGAAGAAATCGAAATATGAATTGTGGTGGGTGTTCGGATGGCCGTATGAAACGTCGGTCGCGATGGCGCGTATCCTATTTGCGGGCTACCTGGACCGCTTCCCGAATCTCAAGATCATCACGCACCACATGGGCGCCATGATTCCCTACTTTTCGGGCCGCACAGGTGCGGGATTGGACCAGCTCGGCGCCCGGACGGAAGAAGAAGATCTGACCATCTATGCCCGGCGGCTCAAGAAACGCCCCCAGGAATACTTCAGGATGTTTTACGCGGATACCGCAACGTTTGGATCGCGCGCTGCGATGCAATGTGGATTGGACTTCTTCGGCGCGGATCAAGTCCTGTTTGCATCCGATTCGCCTTTCGATCCGGAGAAGGGGCCCGGATACATCCGCGAAACAATTCGTTGCATCGAAGAACTTCCGATTTCCGCCGGAGACCGCGCAAAGATTTACGAAGGCAATGCCCGCAGACTGCTGCGGCTAAAACTCGCGTGAAGCAGTGGAGGCTCGCTTAGTCGGGAATCACGTCCTGCCGTGGTTCAGGAAGCCAGAAACTCGCGATAAACCCGGTCACGTATGCAAGAAAACCCACAATGCCCGCCGCGTAGGCTAGCTGCCGTGTAGCCGTGCCTCCGGGCATGTAAATTACGATTGTCGTCGTAATGAGAGCCGCTGACGTTCCCAGCATCCGTCCACCCACATTGGCCGCGAAGCTTTCGCCGGTGCCACGCAGATGCGTAGGGAAGAGCGTAGGCAAATAATTTCCCCAAAAACTGAACTGCGCGACCGATACGACCCCAAGGGCAAAAATCCCCCAGGAAGACATGTCCGCATCGCGTACCGCTGGGAGGAACAGCACCAGAGGGACTAGAAACAATCCGGGAATTTGAAATATGTGCAGCAAGCGCTTTCGACTCAGCACTCGCACAGCAAGAAAGGCCATCAGGATTCGGCCGGTCAGTCCTCCCAGTTCCTGGACTCCTTGCAAGAAACTGACAACCTTTTGCTGGTCTGCGTGCACCAGATTTCTGACTCCGGGGCCTCCGGGAATAATCCGCGCAAAATGTTGCAACATCCCGAAGGACGCGGCATACGCACAGGCCATCATCAAGCATGTCAGCAGCGCCGTTTTTCGAAATTGAGGACGGAATAGCTCCGCAATGCTGGGCCGCCTCAGCGTCCCCTCTTCTTTCTTCTTTAGCCAGATAGGAGATTCCGGCAAGAACGGGCGAACCAGAAGGAGCGGGATAGCTGGAAGAATTCCCCACAAGACAGTGTAGCGCCAGGCTTCATGGCCGCCATGAATTGGCGGAAGCAAATGGCCAATCGTCAGATTCAAATAATTCGCACCGCTCATCAGGAGCCCGCCGGTGGACGAAAACGCCTGCGTGTAGCCGAGGATAGTCTCTCTTTGTTTACGCTCGACGAACAATTCGGCCAACCATGCGGTTGCCGCCACGAATTCGACGGAGACGCCTACAAACGTCGTGCAGCGAAAAATCAGCAATTGCAACGCAGACGCCGAATACGCTGTAGCAAAGGCGGAAAAGCAGAACAGGAGAATGCTCCAGAGGAGGATGCGGCGGCGGCCCAGACGATCGATGAAATATCCGCCCAGCAAACCAAAAATCCCGCCTGCGATTGCCGGGATATAAAAAAGCATGCCAATCCAGTGATTGAAGGCCGCGCTTCCAGGCTTGACCGTGAGGAATTCGCTCAAGGCTGGTTGGACCGTCAGAGTTAGGACTAGGAGTTCATACGTGTCGAAAGCAAATCCAATACAAGCCACGGCGCAAATAACCCATTGGATCGGCGTCAGACCAAAGAATTGTTTCTGTGAGGTGGATGGGGACACACACTTCCTCCGAAATACTCTTCGTTTCTCTTGCCTGTATGTTCATGACAGCTACGTTTGTTTGTCGCGGGAACGTACCAAACAATCTGTTTTACTGTCAACCAGGCTTCCGATCCCATGGCAACGATTCGAAACAGTGCCATGGAAATGGCGGCAAGAAGTGTACATTGAGTTTTGCGTACGAATCATCATACCCATGTGGTCTGCATCGATTCGGAGGCCAATGAGGTAAACTGGAATCGGAAGCAACCCTGGCGCGAGCGTGAAGCTCAAAAGGTTGTAGGGTAGAACTGACAGCTACAGGAGGAAGTGGACGATGCCAGGAGTTCTGGGGAGACGATTCACGAAGAGCCCGCGGCGAGCCATGATCACCGCGCTGACGGCTTTGACCGTTCTTTGGGCAATTGCCGCACTTTCTGCGCAACAACAGGGCCCGATGAAACCGCCCGCAGGAATGCCCGCACCTCCGGCCGAGCCACAACCGAAATCAACACCTCCAGCACCGCAGGCTGCCACGCCGAAAACCGCCCCATCCGCCGCTTCGAGTGAGCCGCCTTCTATTCCGATCGATCAGATCATCCAGCGATTCGCGGCACGTGAAGCAGAATTCAAGACCGAACGCGATAACTACACGTATACGCAAACTTTTGTCATTCAAACGCTTGATAACAGCGGCCGCGTGGACGGCGAATACCGGGAGAC
>JBGPXQ010000051.1:0-11317 GCA_041492805.1 Terriglobia bacterium
AAATCGGTCACCCACGCTGAGACGCAGTCGAGAGTGCCCTTGGCGGAAGCACCGGCCGCGACGTTCCAGTTGTACTGGACGACCTGATCGCTGACGCGCTTGCCCCCCAGTATGTCGACGTTGTAGAAATTTGCGAGAAAGGCGGAGAGGAACGCTGGCCGATCCGCGGCGATAGCTTGCTTGATCCCCTCGAAGACACCGCCGTCCACCCCTTCCGGGTTGCCGGCCGTCTTCAGCAGGAACGGCGGGACCGAAGCGATGAACACCGCCTTGCTCACGCCCTCCGACCCGTAGGTGCCCAGGTAGCGGGCTACCTCGCCGCCACCCATCGAGAAACCGGCCAGCGCGAAATCACGCAGGTCGAGCTTCGTCACGAGCTTGTGCAGGTCTTCGGCGAAAGTGTCGTAGTCGTAGCCCGTCGACGGCTGGCTGGACCGGCCGAATCCCCTACGGTCATACGTGATGACCCGGTGACCCGCACCCAGCAGCGCCGCGACCTGCTTCTCCCAGGAAGCACCACTCAGCGGCCACCCATGGATCAGCACGACGGGTCTACCCGTACCGTGGTCCTCGTAGTAGAGATCGATGTTGCCGGAGTTTTCCTGACCAACATTAACGTATGGCATGGGGACTCTCCTTCTCTGTGAACACGTTCGTGGCGTAGTTTGTCCGTGCAGAGGAAACTGTCGTCTTCGCAAATATCACAACGGACTGATTTCTGCAACTGGCCTCACCAGTTTGATCCAGGCCTGACGAGACTTCGGACAGTGAAATCGGGTATCATCAAACAGGGAGTTTCCCCGCCAAATTTGCTTCGTCTGCCGCGCCCGTCCTGTGTGGCGTGTGCGCCTGAGGGAGTTCAGATTGATTTCACGATATACGCGCGAAGAGATGGGCCGTGTCTGGAGCGAGGAGGGGAAGTTCCGGCGCTGGCTCGAGGTCGAGCTCGCCGCGACGGAGACGCTGGCTGAGCGCGGCGTTGTGCCGGCCGCCGCAGCCGCAAAGATCCGCGAGAAAGCGCGCGTCGACGCCGGGGTGGTGCGGCGCATCGCGGAGCTTGAAGCCAAGGTGAAACATGACGTCATCGCGTTCACAATGGCTGTCGGCGAGACCATCGGCGATCCTGGCGCCGCGCGCTGGCTGCACTACGGCATGACGTCGAACGACGTCGTGGATACCGCGCAGGCGCTTCAACTTCGCGAAGCATCGCGTCTGATCGAGCATGGCCTCGTGCGTTTCGGGGAAGTGCTCGAGCGCCGCGCCCGCGAATTCCAGCACACACCGCAGATCGGACGCACGCACGGCGTTCACGCCGAGCCGATTACGTTCGGCCTGAAAATCGCCAACTGGTTTGCCGAGAACCGCCGCAACCTCGAACGCTTCGGACACGCCGCGCGGCAGATGGCCGTGGGAAAAATTTCCGGTGCCGTGGGCAACGCGTCGCATCTCGGGCCGGAAGTGGAAGCGGCGATCTGCAAGCGGCTCGGTCTGGATGTAGCTCCGGTGGCGTCGCAGGTGATTCAGCGCGACCGCCACGCGCAATATCTCTCGGCGCTGGCGATCCTGACGGCCACGCTTGAAAAAATCGCTCTCGAAATCCGCCACCTGCAGCGCACCGAAGTGCGTGAGGCCGAGGAGCCGTTCGGCGGCGAGCAGCGGGGCAGCTCGGCGATGCCCCACAAGCGCAACCCGGTGTCGAGCGAGCAGATTTGCGGGCTGGCGCGCGTGGTGCGGGCCAACGCCGGCGCGGCGTTCGAAAATATCGCGCTGTGGCACGAGCGCGACATCTCGCACAGCTCGGTCGAGCGCGTCATCCTGCCCGATTCCACGATTCTGGCCGACTATTTGCTCGCGCGCATGACCGAGATCGTCGCCGGAATGCGCGTCTTCCCGGAACGCATGCGCCGCAACCTGGACGCGACGGGCGGCCTCGTGTTTTCCGGCCAGCTTTTGCAGGACCTGGTCGAACGGGGCGCTGCGCGCGAAGACGCGTACAAATGGGTGCAGGAACACGCGATGGCGGCGTGGGAAACGGAAACAAACTTCCAACAGCGCGTCGCCGCCGATTCGCGCATTACAAAATTCTTAGATCGAGCGGCGCTCGAACGCACGTTCGATCTGAACCGGCAGCTCCGCTACGTGGATGCGATCTTCGCTCGCGTGTTTGTTTGATTCGCGGGGCGGCGCCAGCCACGCAGTTTTTGCCAGGGTTCCATTCCGGCGCACACATCTGTTCCCCTTTGAAATCTGCGTACTTCAGCTGATTAGTTTATCTTGACACCATCCCATCGCTCACAGACAATGCCGTTCCCTTCCCAGCAATTTGTTTGACTCACCGTAGCGGAAATTTCGCCCAGCTTTTCCGCTTCGGATTACTCTCAACAGGGGGCGACGTGCCGGCCAATGGAATATCACAGGGAACGATTCTTGTCGCGGACGACAGCGAAGAAATCCGCGAGCCGCTGACGGAGCTGTTGCGCACGCACGGCTATCGTGTGATCGCTGTCGAGAATGGCGAGCAGGCGTTCATGGAAATCTGCTCGCAGCCGGTGGACCTGGCGCTGCTCGACGTGATGATGCCGGGGCGGACGGGATTTTCGGTGTGCCGCGCCGTCAAGGCAAGACCAGAGACATGTCTGGTGCCGGTGGTGCTCATTACAGGACTGGGCAACGCGGAAGACCGCATGCAAGGCATCGAAGCGGGCGCGGATGATTTCCTGAACAAGCCGGTAAAGAAAGAAGAGTTGCTGGCGCGCGTGCGCTCACTGGTTCGACTCAAACGTTTCACCGACGAGCTTGAAAACGCGGAGACCGTGCTGTGCAGTCTGGCGCGCAGCATCGAAGCGAAAGATCCCTACACCGAAGGCCATTGCGACCGGTTGTCGCGCTACACGGTTTCGCTCGGTGAAAAAATTGGATTGTCCGAAGAACAGCGCATCGCGCTGCGCCGCGGCGGAGTCGTTCATGATATCGGCAAAGTGGCCGTGCCCGAGTTTGTGCTGCTGAAACCCGGCCCGCTCGACGCCGCAGAGCGGACGATCATGGAGGAACACACTATCGTTGGCGAGCGCATCTGCGCGCCGCTCAAGAGCTTCCGTAACGTCCTGCCCATCATCCGCTCACACCATGAAAAGCAAAACGGCACGGGCTATCCCGACCATCTGAAAGGCGATGAGATCCCTCTCACGGCGCGCATCCTGCAAACCGTGGATATTTACGACTCGCTCACCACCGACCGACCGTACCGCAAAGCACTCTCACAGGCAAGGGCGCTCGAAATCATGTGGGAAGAGACGCGTCGCGGCTGGTGGGATGCAGAGTTAGTTGATGCGTTGCAAGGCCTGCTCCAGGAATCGCCGATGGCGTTCTCCGCCCCGGCAAGATAAAGCGGCAGGACGGGCTACACGCGCTGGACGTAACGTGCTTCCGACGTATCAACCTTGACTTTGTCGCCGGTGTTGACGAACGGCGGCACCTGAATCGTAAGTCCCGTCTCGAGTTTTGCGGCCTTCATCACCGCGCTGGCGGTGGCCTTCTGCACGGTCGGCTCGGTGTCCACCACCTTCAAGTCCATCGTGTCCGGCAGGACAACGCCGATCGCCTTGCCTTCGTAGAACTCCAGCTTCACTGTGGTATTCGGAATCAGGTAGTACACCGCTTCGCCGAGCACGTCCGCGCCGAGATGAAACTGTTCGTAGGACTCCGTGTTCATGAAGTGAAAGCCTTCGTTGTCCGAGTAGAGATATTCGTGCTCGATCTCGTCGAAGATGGCGCGCTCGAGGGAATCTTCCGCGCGGAACCGGTAGTCGATGATCGAGCCCGTGCGCAAGTTGCGCATCTTCGTCGCCATGGCGGCGCGCTTGTTGCCGGGTGTGCGGTGCTCGACGCTATGTACCGAATACAGTTCGCCATCGTGACGGATGATCATTCCGGGGCGCAATTGTGTTGCTCGCATTAAGTTCGCTCCTGATGCCTACGGGATCTTGCGGCAGGCGGCTAGTGTCCGCTGCGTTCCAGCTTCGCGCAGTCCAGGCGGGCCAGGGGTGCGCCGCCCTTTCTTTAAAGTGAGATTATAGACGCCCGGCGGACGAATGGTCAACGCGGGGCCAAACGCAAAGGGCTGCTGCCTTCCCTTGTAATGTGGTTTGGCGTATGATCGCCCCGCAAATGGGAAAGCCCGTTTGAAACCGAGGGATACGAGATACAGGAGGAGTTATGGGGAAGAAACTATGGGTTGCACTTGTTGTGTTTGCCCTGTGGGCTGGAGCCGCTTCAGCCCAGGACGCGAAGACGGTTTTGCAAGCCGCCACCAAGGCGATGGGCGACGTGAAATCGATTCAGTTTTCCGGAACCGGCCATAACAATGCGCTGGGACAAGCTTACGCCCCCAATTCGGCGTATCCAGAAACCAATGTCAGCAGCTATACCCGAACCATTGACTATGCCTCCCGATCCTCAAAAGAGGAATTGACTCGCAGGGAACAGGATCCGCCGATCCGTGGCGGAGGAGCGCCATTCGCTGGGGATCAGAAGCAAGTCAACATGGTGAGCGGCCAATACGCCTGGAACCAGCCCGGGAACACTCCGCAGCCTGCTGTGGCCGCGGCTGACGAGAGGCAGTTACAAATCTGGCTCACTCCCCATGGCTTCTTGAAGGCTGCCATGGAGAATAACGCCACCGCCAAGAAGGGCAAGGGAGGGACTGTAGTGTCGTTCACGACGGGAAAGTTCAAAGTGAACGGCACCATTGACGCCCAGAACATGGTCACCAAAACGGAGACGAGGCTCCCCCACCCTGTCCTCGGAGACATGCTGGTGGAAACGACATATTCAGGCTACAAGGATTTCAACGGTGTGAAGTTCCCCACCATGATCATGCAGAAGCAAGGTGGTTACCCGGTGATGGACCTGGCAGTGACCAGCGCGCAGGCCAACGTGGACCTCAGCCTCCAGGTGCCCGACGCCGTAAAAGCGGCGACAATCCCGCCGGTCACTGTGCAAGCGCAGAAACTAGGCGACGGAGTGTGGTGGCTCGGCGGTGGAACGCATCACAGCGTCCTGGTCGAGTACCCGAACTATCTGGTGATGATTGAGGGGCCGTTGAATGACACTCGGTCTCTCGCTGTCATCGCGGAAGCCAAGAAGTTGGTTCCCAACAAGCCCATCAAGTACTTGGTCAACACGCACCATCATTATGACCACTCCGGGGGCGTCCGGGCGTACGTCGCAGAGGGAGCCACGATCATTACCGCCGATATCAACAAGTCCTTCTACCAGCAAACCTTCAAAATGCCGCGCACGATGGAGCCGGACGAGCTCTCGAAGCACCCGAAGCCTGCGAAGTTTCTCACGGTGAAGGACAAATATGTCCTCGCAGATGGCGGGCGGTCGATCGAGATCTATCGCCGGGAGGGTGACAATCACAATGTCGGCATGATGATGGTGTATCTCCCCAAGGAGAAAGTCCTGGTTGAAGCGGACGATTTCACGCCGGCTCCTCCAGGAGCGCCTTCCACAGGACCTCGTTCCCATGGCTACACGGTCAATCTGTATGAGAACGTTCAGCATCTTAAGCTGAACGTGGAGACTATCGCGCCGCTCCACGGCTTTGTGACGCAATTCTCCGAGCTGCAAAAAGCCGCCGGGAACGGTTAAAGGGAGTCAATGAACCACCGGGCGAGTTGGCCGGCAGTGTGGATCTTCTCACTGCCGGCCAACTGCTCTTAATTAGCGGGACGCCCTCCAGCCTCCGATCGATCCCCAACAATGGGCCACTGTGCTTGACGTTTTCATGGCCTGCCATCAGTATGCTTAATTGATCGTCGCATGAGTATTTTTGCTCTGAACCGCACGCTCCCAATCGAGGCGCGCGGCACGGGTGCGGGCTCTACGCGCCGTCGCCATAGCGCTGGCTTTGGCGCGTCGGCGACTTGGAGCCCGCCAGAAGAAGGATCACGCCGCATGTCTCAAGACAAAGGTCTCCTCATCGTTTATACGGGGCCGGGCAAAGGTAAAACGACCTGCGCGCTGGGCACGGCGTTTCGCGCCGTCGGGCAGGGTCTGCGTGTGCTCATGGTACAGTTCATCAAGGGATCCTGGCATTACGGGGAGCTCGACGCCGCCAAAATGCTGGGCGACGACAAGATGGAAATCCTCCCGATGGGGCGCGGCTTCGTGAAGGTTGGCGGCGCGGAGACGGATCCCGAGGACGTGCGCCTTTGCGAGGAGGCGTGGTCGTTCGCGCTGGCGCAAATCCAGAGCGAGAAGTACGATCTAGTCGTGCTCGATGAGATCAATTACGTGATCAGCTACCACATGCTGGACCCGGAAAAGGTGGTCGCGGGGCTAGCGGCGCGGCCCGAGCGCGTGCACGTGATCTGCACGGGCCGCAACGCGCATGCGTCGCTGGTGGAGGCCGCCGACCTGGTGACCGAAATGCGCGAGGTCAAGCACCCCTACACGAAAGGCATTCTCGCCCAGCGCGGGATCGATTATTAGAAGTCATTTTGACTAGCAGTGGACCAAACTTGGTATGACTTCAGGGGCTAAGGGCCTTGTTTTTCAGGCCCCTGAATGCCGCGGCTAAAGTCGAAGATCCCGGCCCTGCCGGGGCCGCGACCGACAAAGACCATTTGAAATAACTTCCAAATCTTCTATGGCTTGGTTTAAGAGAGAGAAAAAGCGGATCGATCAGCCCACGCCGCCCGACGAGCGCCGCGTGAAGACCGAAGGGCTGTGGACCAAGTGCGAGAGCTGCCGGACAACTGTCTGGAAGAAGGACCTCGAAGCGAACTGGCGCGTCTGCCCAAAGTGCCAGCATCATTTCCGGTTGAATGCGACGCAAAGGCTTGTGCTGCTGCTGGACTCGCGCTGGATCGAGCATGACGCTTCACTTGCCTCGAGCGATCCGCTGCACTTTATGGACACCAAGCCTTATGCGACGCGCTTGAAGGACGCGCGCAAGAAACTCGGTATGGCCGATGCGATGATCACCGCCGAAGGCTTTGTGGGCGGGCGATCGGTCATCTGCTGCTCGATGGAGTTCAACTTTATCGGCGGCTCGATGGGCGCGGTGGTCGGCGAAAAAGTGACACGCGCGATTGAAACGGCCATCGCGAAAAAACTTCCCCTCGTGATCATTTCGTGTTCCGGCGGCGCGCGCATGATGGAGGGCACGATCAGCCTGATGCAGCTCGCGAAGGTATCCGCCGCACTCGCGCGCCTCGATGAGGCCCGCCTGCCGTTTATTTCCGTTCTCACCGATCCCACGACCGGCGGCGTCACTGCGAGCTATGCCATGCTGGGCGACATCAACATTGCAGAGCCCGGCGCGCTGATCGGATTTGCCGGGCCGCGCGTCATCGAACAGACGATCCGGCAGAAACTTCCAAAAGGTTTTCAGACGGCCGAGTTTCTTCTGGAGCACGGTTTCCTCGACGCGGTCGTTCATCGAAAAGACCTGAAGACGTATATCTCCTCTGCGCTCGATTTTTTCCTGGCCTAGGCCCATGACTTACGAAGAATCGGTCCGGTATCTGCTTACGCTGGGACGGGAGCTTGCCTCGCCACAGCAGGCGCGCGTAACGAAGTTCGACCTCGCAAATATCACCACGCTGTGTGAGCGGCTCGGCCAGCCGCAGCGTGCGTTCGAATCTGTGCACGTCGCCGGCACAAACGGGAAGGGCTCGACCGCGGCGATGCTCGATTCGATCCTGCGCGCAGCCGGCTTGCGCACGGGCCTGTACACATCGCCGCACCTAGAGCGCATCAACGAGCGCATCCGCCTCGACGGTCAGGAGATTTCGGACGCGGATTTCGCCGCCAACTTCACGCGCCTGCATAAAACCATCGAGGAATTGCTCGCTGCGGGACAACTTGCGGCCCACCCGACATTTTTCGAGTGCATTACGGCTTTAGCGTTTGAATTCTTCGCCGGCACGCATGCGCAATTCGCTGTTTGCGAGGTTGGGATGGGAGGGCGCTTGGACGCCACGAACATTCTGGTTCCCGAAGTCGCTGTGATCACACAGATTGATTTCGACCACGAAAACTATCTCGGCCATTCCATCGAAGAAATCGCCGCGGAGAAGGCCGGCATCATCAAGCCCGGGGCTCGAGTCGTCAGCGCTGCCGAACACCTGATCGCGCGCGTCGTGGTCCGGCGCCGCGTTGCGGAGCAGGGCGCGTTTCTGGTCGAAATCGAAAACGAATTCCGCATCGAAAATATCACGTCGCACGAAGGCTGCTTCGCATTCACCGCCATCTCCACTGATTCCGACGTCAGCATCCGCCTGACTTTGCCTCTCCCAGGCCGCTTTCAGATCCGCAACGCGCTCACGGCGCTCGCCGCGGCACGAATGCTTGTCGAGCGCGGAGCGCCGATCGATGACGCCGCCATCGCGCGCGGCATCGCCGCGACCGTATGGCCCGGCCGCCTGGAGCGCATCGCCGACCAGCCTGAAATCTACCTCGATGGCACGCATAACCCTGCAGGGGCGCGTGAAATCGCCGTGTTTTGGGAGACGCATTTGCACGGGCGAAACATTTACCTGGTTTATGGCGCGCTTCGCGACAAAGCTGTCGATGAAATTGCCGGCCTGCTCTTCCCGCGTGCTTCGGCAGTGATCCTCACTTCGCCGGCTCAGTCTCGCGCCATCTCCGCTCCCGTGCTGGCGGAAATGACCGGGCATCAAGCCCGGCGCGCGGAGGTCGTTCCCGACCCGAATCTGGCGTTCGAACGCGCTCTTGAGCTTGCTTCTCCGGATGACGTCATATTCGTCACCGGATCGCTCTATCTGGTCGGCGCGCTCCGCCGGTACTGGGTGTTGCGCTCCGCCGGTCGCGCCGGTTCCTCGCGCGCCGCACAGCCCAAACCCTCGCCTCCATCTTTGTGAGCCCTCCTTTGTTTCCTTCCTCTTAAGAGCCCTTCAGGGTTACAATGCGCTTCCCGCTCTCTACGGTGCTGCCCGTTAGCAATTACGGGACATGTGCTTTTCCCGTCGTTGACACGGGCAGAAGCATCCAGTAACAAGGGAGCATCACTTTTTGGTGGAAGCGCCCTCTCAGGAGAGCTTTGATGAAAACTCGTTCCCCCTTTCTGATCGCTCTAGCCGTTCTGGTGTCCATGTCCATTGCGATTCCTGCGGACCTGGCGGCGCAGGTTGGCCAGAAGGCCGGCCAGGTTTCACGCGCCATTCCCGACGTGGCGATCGCCCGCGGCTCGCAGCAATTGCCCGCTCCCGTCAAGACCTTGGTGGACTGGGGCGATGTGGTCCACACGAATGAAGGTGGGCGCGCGCGGGTCGCGCTCGACGATGGTTCCGTGCTTAACGTTGGTTCCAGCTCGAGTCTCGCCGTGACGCAGCACAATGCCGCGGCGCAGCAGACGCAAATCGAACTCACCTACGGGCGCATGCGCTCGCAGGTCGTGAAACAGGCCAAACCCAACGCCAAGTTTGAGGTTCACACGGCCGTGGGCGTTGCGGGCGTGGTGGGTACGGATTTTTTTCTCGCCTATTTGAACGGCCTGTTCCAGTTGATTGTCTTTGATGGCCACGTAAGATTCTGCAATCTGGACGGTCTATGCGTGGACGTCCTTGCCGGCCAGACCGCCACGATCCGGGATGGCCACCAGCGCCCTGATCAGCCCTCGCAGGCAACGCCGTCGGAGCTAACTGAGGCAGCGAATGCGACTATGATCGGGGCGACCGTGGGCGCAATACCCGTGCATCACATCAATCCCTGGGTCGTCGTGGGTCTGACCGTGCTTGTGGCCGTGCCGGCGATTGCCATACCACTGGCCACGCGCGGCGGCCAAACTCCTGCCCGTAATTTGGGGTCGAATTGCCCGCCGCAATCGCCCCTTTGCGGCAAGTAGGCTCCTCCTTGAGGACTCAATCGTGCGGTTTCAAGAGTGCGACGGTCGGAAATGCGTCCGGCCGCCCCGTTTTTTTGCGGTCGCCGAAGAGGGTCTCCTGACGTCCAATTGTCACCAGCCTGTGGCGACTTCCAGCCGCGCGGACGCATCCAACGGTTCCTGCGCACAGGCCCTGCAGCCGCAATGGCAATTTCTGGGAGCGCGTGTTTGAGATTGACGGCGCATAGGCATACACTATTGGTTTTGTACAATCGATGAATCGGCATTCTGGAGCATCCTTCGTGAAAACATTCATTCTTGCAACTCTTGTGATGGCCTTCTCCCTGAACGCACTGGCAGCCAACAAGCCAGCTCGTCGTTCAGCGCCGGCGCCCTCGCCGCAACAGGCGGCGCAGGCCACCCCAGCGCCCGCCGTGGTTACGATGGGGCAGGAACTCGACCGCGAGATGTCCATTCTTTCCAAAGCCACTCCGGCAGCGTACTTCATCAACTACACGTTGACATCAACGCAGCGAGCCGAAGTAATGGGGTCGAACGGGGCATTGCTTTCGAGCCAGGAAAGCCGTTCCCGATGGCTCGAGACACAGGTGCGCGTAGGCAGCTACGACCTCGACAACACGCATAAAGTGGGCAACTCCACCGCAAGACAAGGCAGCTTCGGCACCTCCGTGCCGGTAGAGGATGACGCCGGTGTGCTCCGTCGCGCCATATGGCTGCAGACAGAAAAGCAGTACAGGGCCGCCTCGGAAGGTCTGATCAAGATCAATACGAGCAAGGAAGTGCAGGCACAGACCGCCGAAGAGCACGCGCCGGATTTTTCCCGCGAAGAACCGCATGTTTTCTACGGCGCGGAAGTCTCCGTCCACCCCGACCGCAAGCCGTGGGAGGAAAAAGTCCGTTTGTACACACGCACGTTTCGCGCATCGCCGCAGATCTTGAACTCAATCGTTACTTTCAGCGCGTTGGGTCAAAATCAGTACCAGGTCAACAGCGAAGGCACGCGGCTGCAGTTTGGCCAGATTCATTACCGGCTGGAATTGTTCATTCAGGGCAAGGCGCCCGATGGAATGGACATCAACCGCTACTACAATTTTGACTGGACCAATCCAACCGACGCGCCGGACGACAAGACTGTGCTTGCCGAAGGACAGGTCCTACGCAAGGAACTGGAAGCGCTGGTGGCTGCGCCGCTGGTCGAACCCTATGCGGGACCCGCGCTCCTTACCGGTCGCGCCACTGCGGTTTTTTTCCACGAAGTCTTCGGGCACCGCTCCGAAGGCTTCCGCCAGAAAGACATTAACGAGGGCCAGACCTTCGCGCGGAAGGTCGGCGAACAGATTCTTCCGAATTTCCTTTCGATCTATGACGATCCGACATCGAAGACGGTCGGCAAGGATGTCCTCATCGGCTACTACCCTTTCGACGACGAAGGCACTCCGG